>NZ_CEZPJD010000164.1:0-12417 GCF_983059655.1 Okeania sp. | reverse complement strand
TAGGAGGCAACCCACCCCTAATACCAATTTGGTAAATGTTTGCTACAAATACTGGTTTGGTAAATGTTTGCTACAAATACTGGAACTATTTCTAGTAGCCAATAGTCAGTAGCCAGTAGTCAGCTAGATTGAACTGTTATTCTCATTTTTGACCATGACATAATTCTCCAAGTGCTAAATATACATCTGACTTTAACCATTTTTTTTGACCAAACTATTCGTAACGTTCTTTTTTCAAAATGGTATAACCCCTCCCAGGAGAGAAAGACAGGAGAAATGGAAATGAGGTAGGAGGTAGGAGTAAGAATTGTCCAAAGATTGTTCTACCCAACTATGCACCTAAAAAAAGAGAAAGTTTTTTTATCACTAATTATCCGGACATAATATGACACCCTATCTCCGCGTCACCGTGTCTCCCCCTCTCAGTGTCCTCAAGAACCCATCTCCTCACATCACAATTACAAAAATTCACGCCCCATAAAAGCTTGCAGCACCTCTGGTATTTTTACACTACCATCAACCTGCTGATAATTTTCCAAAATAGCCGCCATAGTTCGTCCTACTGCTAAACCAGATCCATTCAGAGCGTGAACATACTTAGTGCCTTTTTTCTTTCCTTCCTTAAACCGAATATTTGCCCGACGTGCCTGAAAATCTTTCACATTAGAACAACTAGAAATTTCTCTATATGTTCCTGATGATGGCAACCACACCTCCAAGTCATAACACTTAGTCGCAGAAAAACCTAAGTCTCCAGTACACAATTCTATAATTCGATAAGGTAACTTCAGTGCTTGTAAAATAGCTTCTGCATCTGCCACCAATTTTTGATGCTCTTCTTCAGAGCGATCGGGATGCACAATTTTTACCATTTCGACTTTATTAAATTGATGGAGTCGAATTAACCCCCTAGTGTCTTTGCCATAAGCACCAGCTTCTCGACGAAAACAAGGAGTATAAGCACAGTGATAAATAGGTAGTTGTTCCGCAGTTAAAATTTCATCCCGATACAAGTTCATGGTTGAAACTTCGGAGGTAGGTATTAACCATAGATCGTCTGCTTCACACTTAAAACTATCCTCAGCAAATTTTGGTAGTTGGCCTGTAGCTGTCAAAGACTGACTATTTACTAATAATGGAGCCATAACTTCAACATAGCCACCTTGAATATGGCGGTTGAGCATAAATTGAATGATGGCACGCTCTAATGCTGCTCCTGCTCCTATTAATGCCACAAAGCGACTTTGAGCAATTTTTACCCCTCGTTCAAAGTCAAGAATACCTAGTTTTTCCCCAATTTCGTAGTGGGGAATAATTTTTGGATTTTGGGGTATATATTCATCGCCCCAACGTTTGACTTCGATGTTTTCTGCTTCACTTTTTCCTAAAGGTGTAGACTCACTAGGTAAATTAGGAAGAGGTAAGAGCAAGGCTTCTATTTTGGCCTTTATCTCTTTTTCCCTGGGCTCTAGTTCGCTGAGTTGGGTTTTGATTTGATTTCCCTCATCTTTTAAAGCTTGAACTTCGGGCCCCTTAGAGTCCCTGCCTGATTTAATTTTTTCTCCTACCTGTTTACCGATCTGGTTACTACGAGCTTGGAGTTGCGATCGCTCTGTTTCCAGTTGTCGCTGTTGCTCATCCAATTCTAGAATTGGCTGTAAGTCGTAGTCTCCACGACGGTTGAGTAATTCTTGTACAGTTGCCAGATTTTCTCGAATTTGTCTAATATCTAACACAATTTTTCCCTAGACCCTTAATTTATCCCACTTATAGCGCTTCGTGCAGGCAATAGGCAATAGAGGGAATGAATGTAAGGTAAAAGGCAGAAGGCAGAAAGAACAATTGGATAGGATTTTATACCAAATTGATAGATGTTTGCTACAAATAGTTGGGATCTTTATTATAATTCAAAATCTAGAATGGATAGATTTAATACCATTTTTGATGTTGTAAATTATCTTTTTCGTCAAATATACTTTATTTGAAAGTCTTTTTATTATGCTTATTATTTGTAACATTCTTTTTTTAAAATGGTTTTATATAAAATCCGGTTATCACAGTAATTGCAAAATTACTTCCTCTAAATACAGATGTTTTATATAAATACAAATTTAAAAATTGAATAGTTCAAATCCTTTCTTGATTCTATGCCTTCTGACTCCTGACTTCTGACTCCTGACTTCTGAGATAGGGTTGTTATGAAAATGAGTACAAATAATGATGTAATTTTTATGATATGATGCTAGCAAAATCAGATATCTAACATTAAATTCAGTAATTTCTTCAGAAGTAAAACATGAGATCTCTATACTTATTAACAACGACATTATTAACCGTATTCTGGTTAACTATTCCAGTATCTGCTCAACCTAAATCTAATTCTATGGAACGCATCAAAACTATTCAGCGTTTATTAAACACTTATGAGTGTCAAGGTTGTGACTTGGGCGAAGCAGACTTAAGCGAAGCAGACTTAAGTGAAGCTAACTTACTAGGGGCTAACTTACAAAAAGCTAACTTGAAAGGAGCTAATTTAAGAGGTGCTATTCTGAGCGGTGCTAATTTGATTGAAGCAAATTTAGTAGGGGCTAATTTATCAGGTGCAATTATGCATGGTACAACTATGCAAAAAGCAGATTTGACAGATACTAACTTATCTTGGGCTGATTTGTACCAGGCATATATGGAGAAAGCTAAGTTAAATAGAGCTAATTTATCTAATGCAAATCTTAATCAGGCAAAATTGGAGCAAACAGATTTTTGTGGAGCTATTCTACCTAGTGGTAAAAAAGGAGATTGCTCTAATGACAAAAAATAGAGATTGCTTTAATGGTAAAATTATAGAGAATTATAGAGGTTGTCAATCGGAATTCTGATGCATAAAGTTTCTAAATAATAGTAAAATTCACCATTTAATTAAGTATATTTTTATACTACAACAGATATTTCATCAACTACTTTAATCCTTCCTCTATAAATTGCACGAATTAGTCGGTCTATTGAGCGTTTTTCGTATTCTTGTAAAGATTCATCAAATATAGCAGCCATTAATCCATAGCGGTCGGCTATGGTAATGTAACCGTTTTCATTAGCTTGAGCAAAAAGGTCTCCTAATGCACATGGAAGAAGATGGACAGGAGGGTCTACACACATAATATTTACCTTTAAATTCTACAGTTCTAGTATGACTAATTATCTATTTTTACACGGTGATGCAACATTAAGATAGTAAGCGATCGCACTGACTATATTTGGTGATTAAAATCACTATCAATATGTGACAACTAACAATGGAATTAGTGATTTGCAATATAAATCACTAAATTTAAAACTTTGCGGAAAACTATCCTCAGTATTAGAAGTATATAGGTGTACCTCAATCTTGTTGGAGCAACAGTATAACCACAGTTTCATACTTTACTAACCATCTTCTTAAATTACAGGCTGAAAACTTTGATACAATTTAAAAAAAATTCTATAAAAAAGTGTTGACAAACCTGATAGAACAAGTTAAGATAATATTAAAAGCAAAAGACAGTCAGCCTAATCTAGTAAGTAAAGACACAGTGAGAGTGTCGCTGGAGCGGAGGAACCAAATACAGGGGGCTTATCTCTGAGAAGAAGTCTTTGAATGTAGAAAAACAAAGATGCAGAGAAGGGAATCTCTCAACCCTAGCCCGTCAGCTAACTTCGTAGGCATATGAGAGGAGAATGAAGAGTCAACTTTCTATAAAAATTTAGACAGATTGTCAATTCAGTATCCTTGGTTGGTATAGGTCTGATTTGTTGCGCCCGATAAACTTGACTCTGACGATCGATCTAGAAAATGTTAGAAAAACTGAATATTCCCTTTTTTGCGACGCTTGCCGTAGTTATTGTTATACCTCAACAGGCAGTATGGAAGCGCATCTGTCGCTTCGTCACGCTTGACTTAGTTTTGTTACCCGCATTAGGATTTTTTTGGACTATAGTGTTGTTTTCTATGGTTAATACCTTTTTGACAACGTTCATACCCAGTCCTTGTTTACCAACAGTGATCGGTACAGCTATAAGTGTTTCTAAAGTATCCAGAGGATACTTAGGAGTAGCTCAAGCTTTCTGGCAGTGTTCTGGTGAAGCTAACGATATAAATGCTCTGTCTGTTCCTCAAGTTGGTTCTCAACTAGAACAAGCTTACGCATCCGTTTAACGTATATTATTACAACTATATATTTTATAGGTACTACCTTACAAGATTCTATGATTGTAAGGTAGCGCTTGTCATTGGAAAAATCTATGCGATCGATCAATGAGAACAATCTTATAGCAGGGGGCAGAGGAAAAATATTAGTGTATACAACTTTACCTTTTATTATTTGATATTCGTCAATTTGGTTTGATCGCTGTCGTGCCATAAAACAAGCGACTTAATCCAGAGTTCAATATTGAGTTTAGGCAAACTCAGTTTCTCGTAGGACATTTATGGGAGCTGATAACTGATGACTGATAACTGATAACTGAAATTGCATATCTTCCTTGAAACTAGAAATATAATAGATGAAAATTTCTAGTTGTGAGGAAAGGGTTAAATTTATGGTTTTTCCTAAGAGGTGGTTGTCTATTCTCAGTGTTAATAGTCTGATGTTATTTAATATCAGTTTTCCTGTATTAATGTTGCCCAATATTGTCAATGGGGGAGAAGTTATAGCTCAGACAGACCCCAATGTGGAAGCAGAAAAATTATTGAGGCAAGGATATGAACTACTTAAACAAGGAACAGCAGAATCTAAAAAACAGGCAATAGAAATATCGGAAAAAGCACTGCAACTTTATCGGGAAGCTGGTAACAAAACCTGGGAAGCTTTGACGCTTCTTGGTATTGGCCGTGTCTACAGTGATTTAGGAGAAAAACAAAAGGCACTCGATTACTTCAATCAATCCCTGACTCTATGGCGAGAAGTGAGAGATAAAACAGGGGAAGCTAGGACTCTCACTGATATTGGCCGTGTCTACAATGATTTAGGAGAAAAACAAAAGGCACTTGATTACTACAATCAATCCCTACCACTATTGCAACAAGTAAGAGATAAAACAAGGGAAGCTGCCACTCTCCATAATATTGGCCGTGTCTACAATGATTTAGGAGAAAAACAAAAGGCACTCGATTACTTCAATCAATCCCTACCACTATCACGACAAGTGGGAAATAAATTTGGTGTTGCTACAACTCTCTATAATATTGGCGCTGTCTACAATGATTTAGGAGAAAAACAAAAGGCACTCGATTACTTCAATCAATCCCTACCACTATCACGACAAGTGGGAAATAAATTTGGTGTTGCTACAACTCTCTATAATATTGGCGCTGTCTACAATGATTTAGGAGAAAAACAAAAGGCACTCGATTACTTCAATCAATCCCTGACTCTATCGCGACAAGTGGGGGATAAATCTGGTGTTGCTACAACTATCAATAATATTGGCGCTGTTTACAATGATTTAGGAGAAAAACAAAAGGCACTTAATTACTACAATCAATCCCTACCACTATGGCAAGAAGTGGGGGATAAATCAGCGGAAGCTGCCACTCTCAATAATATTGGCCTTGTCTACGATAATTTAGGAGAAAAACAAACAGCACTCAATTACCTCAATCAATCCCTACCACTATCACGACAAGTGGGAAATAAATCTGGTGTTGGTACAAGTCTCAATAATATTGGCCTTGTCTACGATAATTTAGGAGAAAAACAAAAGGCACTTAATTACTACAATCAATCCCTACCACTATTACAACAAGTGGGAGATCAAACAAGGGAAGCTGGGACTCTCAATAATATTGGCCGTGTCTACAATGATTTAGGAGAAAAACAAAAGGCACTCAACCACTACAATCAATCCCTGACTCTATCGCGACAAGTGGGATATAAAGCAGGGGAGGCTATTACTCTCTATAACATCGCTCAGGTTAAACGAGACCAAGGCAACCTCACCGAAAGCCTAACATTCATAGAAAAATCCATAAAAATAATCGAAAACCTACGCACCAAAATCGTTGCTCAAGACCTCCGTACATCCTACTTTGCCACAGTTCAAGGTTACTATCAATTCTACATCGACCTCCTAATGCAACTCCATAAACAAAACCCCAACCAAGGCTACGATGCCAAAGCATTAAATGCCAGCGAACGCAGTCGCGCCAGAAGTCTATTAGACATCCTAGCAGAATCAGGAGCTGACATCAAAACCGGAGTAGACCCCCAACTCCTTGCCCAAGAAAAACAACTACTGCAAAAACTCAACACTTTAGATCAAGCACGACAACTCAACACCCCTGGATACAACCTCGACGAACTCAAACAACAAATAGAAACCCTCACAAACCAACTCCAACAACTAGAAGTAAAAATTAAACAAAGCAGTCCTCGTTACGCTAACCTCAAATATCCAGACCCCCTAACTGCCTCAGAAATTCAACAACAAGTCATCGACAAAGAAAGCATACTTTTACAATATTCTCTGGGAGAAGACCGTAGTTATTTATGGTTAGTAACTCCCACAAAAATTAGCAGTTATGAACTACCTCCAAGAAAGGAAATAGAAGAATTAGCTAAACAATTTAGAGAAGAAATCACCTCTCTTTCCCCAGTACCAGAAACGGGAAATAAATTAAGTGAAATCTTATTGTCGTCTGTAGCAAATAAATTAGAAAATAAACGACTATTAATAGTAGGAGATGGAATCTTACAGACCATTCCTTTTGCAGCTTTACCACAACCACAAAATCTAAACAAAACCAACTATCAACCCTTAATTGTTAACAATGAAATTGTCACCTTACCCTCAGCTTCAAGTATTGATATTCTTAGAAAACAAGTCAAAGGCAGAACCCCCGCTCCCAAAAAAGTAGCAGTATTTGCCGACCCAGTATTTGAAGATAACGACCCCAGGTTAAAAACAGATTCTCAGACAAAAAATCAAACCGAAACAAAAAATAATGATTTAACAAGAATGGCATTAAAACGTTCTATAGGAGATTTTATAGCTTTATCATTCCGTCGTTTAGAAGCAACTCGTAAAGAAGCAGAAGCAATATTAGCATTAGTTCCTGACAATTTAGAACAACTATCCTTGGACTTCGATGCTAATCGAGAAACCGCAATAAATCCCAAATTATCTGAATATCAAATAGTACATTTAGCTACCCACGGACTATTAAATGAAACTCAACCTGAATTATCAGGATTAGTACTTTCTTTGTATGACAAAACTGGTAAAGGAAAACCAGGATTTTTACAATTAAACGATATTTTTAATTTAGAAATGCCAGCAGAATTAGTAGTATTAAGTGCTTGTCAAACGGGAATCGGCGAAGAAATTAGAGGAGAAGGATTAGTCAGTTTAACTAGAGGATTTATGTATGCGGGAGCCAAACGAGTAGTAGTAAGTTTATGGAGTGTGGCAGATAATTCGACTTCTAAATTAATGCAAAATTATTATCGGAAAATATTAGAAACAGGTAAAAATCCTGTAGAGGCGATGAGAGAAACTCAGTTAGAAATGTTGAGTTCAGAAAATTGGAAAGCACCCTATTATTGGGCACCGTTTGTTGTGCAGGGAGAGTGGAGATAAAGTCAAAAGTTAAAAGTCAAAAGTCAAAAGTAAGAATAAAGAAAGTTTAATATTCAGTTCACACAAAACCCGGTTTATCATAAGTATAGCAACCACTAGGTTGGTGTTTGACAATTAGTAAATATTTGTAGGGTGCGTTAGGCGCTATCATTGAAAATATATTATATCTCAAAGAGCTTGTTGCACCGTAACGCACCTAATACCATTTATCTGTAACAATGCGCTTAATAATTCTTACCAAAACCTGAATTTTACTAATAGTTGTTATCTTTTATTAAGCGCAACTTCATGGAGAAATGGTATAAGTCAATGGTGCGTTACGCTATCGCTAACACACCCTACGGATTAATTGATCAAGTTGATGTTAGAATATTTCTAATAATCACTAAATAATTAATATCAGCACAATGAAAGCAATAGAAACCAATGGAAAAATTGATGATAAAGGAAATCTTATTTTAGAACATCCCCTAGAAATAAATACTCCTATAAATGTGCGAGTTATTATTCTTGTACCAGAAGATTCTGATACTCAAGAAATAGAGACTAATCAAACTAACAAAGCTAATTTTGAAAAAGCTATGGCTATTTATAAAAAAGGAAGTGAAAAATATAAAAATCCTTTGCGAGAGTTAGCCAAATGAAAGAACCTATTTGGATAGATGAAATTATTACTCAAGCTATTCATACAGACCAAATTATTCAACATGGAGGAAGTCCAGGAATTAGAGATAAAAATTTACTTTCTGCTAGTTTAGCTAGACCTCGACATTTGTTTAGTTATGGTCAACCAAATTTATTTGAACTTGCAGCAGCTTACTGAATAATGAATAATTAATAATGAATAATTAATAATTAATAATTAAGAGTTGATAGTTAATAATTGTTTATTCAACAATTCTGGTTTAAAGTCGACCCTTTTAAGGGGATAAAATAACTTAAATTAGTTTAAAATTTTAGCAAAATCCAGAAATCAGGAATGATTTAAAATGTCTCCTATCTCCCGCCGTAACTTTTTCCAATTTGCCAGTTCAATGCTTGCTACTCTTGGCATAAGTAAATTTAAGTTTCTCTCCCAAGCCGAAAATTATGGCAAAGTATTAGCTCAAAGTACACCACGCAAACTTGCTTTATTAGTAGGAATTAATAAATACAAAAAAGCGCCTTTAAGAGGTTGTGTCAATGACACAGAAATGCAACGTCATCTATTAATTCATCGTTTTGGTTTTAATCCAAAAGATATCTATATAATTACTGATGAACAAGCAACTCGCCAAGGGATTTTAGAAGCATTTGAAGAACATTTAATTAAACAAGCAAAGCCAGGAGATGTGGCGGTTTTTCACTATTCCGGACATGGTTCCCGCGTCAAAGATCCTAATCCTATTGTCAAAACCTCTTTGATGGATGGTAGTGGTTTAAGTGGTACATTAGTTCCGGTTGATAGTTCTTTGCCTCAAGGATATCCTAATGCTGGTGGTACTGTTAATGATATTATGGGGCATACTTTGTTTCTACTCACATCAGCTTTAAAGACAGAAAATTTTACCGGAATTCTTGATAGTTGTTTTTCGGGAATGACCACTAGAGATTTTACAGTTCGCTCTCGTGCAGGAGGAGAAAAAATAGAAATTGTATCCCAAGAAAAAGCTTATCAAGAAAAATGGTTATCTCGGCTTGATATGTCTGAGGAAGAATTTGTGAAAGGTTATCAAAGTGGTGTAGCAAAAGGAGTGGTTTTTGCTTCGGCTAAACCTTTTCAAACTGCTAAAGATGTAAAAATTCTTGATTTTCATGCTGGAATTTTTAGTTATTTATTCACACAATATTTATGGCAAGAAACAGCTATACCAGAAGAGGCGATCGCTTATGTTAATCGACAAATTCCAGCTAGGTTAAAACAGAATTCACTTTATGAAGTTAAGACAGGTACTAAATTAGATAGTAAAGCTATATATTTGACTGAAAATTACAGTCCTGTTGCTAATGCAGTAGTTACAGAAATTCAGGGCGATAAAGCTCAAATTTGGTTAGGAGGATTAGATATCAAAAAAATCGCTGAATTAACAACAGGTGCTGTCTTTAATGTTGTAAATTCAAAAGAAAAATCTACTGGTAAATTAATGTTTGAATCTCGTGATGGTTTATTGGGAACTGCAACAGTTAAAGGTATTGTTAAGCCTGGTTTTCTATTAACAATTTAAAGGGTGCGCTTCAACACACCCAATAAGGAGTCAGGAGTCAGGAGGGAAGAAAGAAGAAGAAAGAGAAAGTTTTTTGGTAGTCCTGCTTGCGTAATGGTATACAAGGAACAAGGGATGTTTGGCACGGGAGCAAGATGCTCCCACTGTTCTCGTAACAAAAATAATGCAATGCACAACCATGACAATGCACCACCAGCAGTTTTTTTTGATCGCTAATTATCCGGACATGATATACAGCAAATTCCAAGTATATGAAGTACAGATATGAAAAATTAAATGTTTCCAGTGCGAGCATCTTGCTCGCTTCGGGGTGTACCTCACCAAGGTGGAACCTGCTGTAACTTCTGACCGTAATGAAGTGTGTCTTAAATTCTGAAGACGATGTGTGCGGAACCATTTCCGCACGATAAAAGCGCCGTAGGCAACCTCAGAATTACACACTCACTTCTAACTTCTGACTTCCTTAGGCGGCATTGCATAATTGCGGGATGATTTTGTCACCAGAGCAGAAACCATAATCCCCGTGTCCCCGTCTCTCCGTGTCCCCGTGTCCCCGCGTCAGCCGAAATCATCCCAGTATTCAGCAACGCCCCTTACGCTCCACTCCGTAGCTTATCTAATACACTCCGGTCTTGTAACGTTGAAGTATCCCCAGCAATTTCCTGACCTGCCGCCAGAGACCGTAACAACCTTCGCATAATCTTACCAGAACGAGTTTTAGGCAAATCCTCAGTAAAGCGAATATCACCAGGACGAGCGATCGCTCCAATTTCCTGGACAACGTGCTGCTTCAACTCCTTCTCTAAAGCCTCATCTGGTTCGCGATCGCCTTCTAAAGTCACAAAAGCCACAATATCTTCACCCTTAACCTCATCAGGTTTACCAACAACTGCCGCCTCAGCAACAGCAGGGTGAGAAACTAATGCCGACTCTACTTCCATAGTACCCAGACGATGACCAGCCACATTAATCACATCATCAACACGACCCATAACCCAAAAATAACCATCCTCGTCTTTGTGGGCACCATCACCAGCAAAATAAATATACTCTCCACTCTTCGGGCGTAGATATTCCCAATAAGTACGACGGAAACGGTCGTCATCTCCATAAACAGTCCGCATCATTCCCGGCCAAGGATGCTTAATCACCAAATAACCACCATTATTACCATCCACAGACTCACCTTCCTGGTTGACAATATCAGCAATAATGCCAGGGAAAGGCAAAGTCGCCGAACCTGGTTTAGTCGGAGTAGCACCAGGTAAAGGAGTAATCATAAACCCACCAGTTTCAGTTTGCCACCAAGTATCAACTATCGGACAGCGATCGCCCCCAATAACACGGTTATACCAAATCCAAGCTTCAGGGTTTATCGGTTCTCCCACTGTTCCTAACAACCGTAAAGAAGTAAGATTTCTAGAATTGGGATGATGTTCTCCCATTTTCATTAATGCCCGGATAGCAGTAGGAGCAGTATAAAAAATAGTAACGCCATATTTTTCTACCACATCCCACAGACAACCAGGATTAGAAGCTCTTGGTGCGCCTTCATACATTAAGCTAGTGGCACCATTGGAAAGAGGACCATAGACAATATAACTATGACCTGTAATCCAGCCTACATCAGCAGTACACCAATATACGTCTGTATCTTGTAAGTCAAACGCCCATTTATTAGTAACATGAGTATAGAGGTTATAACCCCCTGTAGTGTGTACAACACCTTTAGGTTTGCCAGTAGTACCACTGGTGTACAGAATAAATAGCATATCTTCACTATCCATCGGTTCCGCTGGACATTCTCCAGAAACACCTTTTTGGACATCATGCCACCAATGGTCGCGCCCAGGCTCCATCTGAATTTCTTGAGCAGTGCGTTTAACCACTAGCACATTTTCCACAGTAGGGGCACCTGCGGCTAGAGCTTTGTCTACTTGTTCTTTGAGGGGAACAATGGCATCTTTGCGCCAACCACCGTCGGCAGTGACTACTAACTTAGCCTCAGCATCAACCAGTCTATCTTTGAGAGCTTCAGCACTGAAACCACCAAAGACAACAGTATGGGGAGCACCTATTCTTGCACAGGCCAACATGGCAATGGCTGCTTCAGGAATCATCGGCATATAGATACCCACGCGATCGCCTTTTTTCACTCCCAATTGTTTGAAAACGTTAGCCATCTGGCAAACTTCCCGATGCAGTTGGGCGTATGTAAGGGTGCGAGAGTCTCCGGGTTCTCCTTCCCAAATCAGGGCTGCTTTATTACGTCGCCAGGTGGTAAGATGACGGTCGAGGCAGTTATAGGAAATGTTGATTTTGCCATTAACAAACCATTTAACAAAAGGTGGCTGCCAGTCGAGGACTTTGTCCCATTTCTGAAACCAGTCTAATTCTGTTTCGGCTAGTCCTGCCCAAAATCCTTCTGGATCAGCCTTAGCCTTTTCGTAGAGTTGTTTATATTCTTCTATGCTTTTAATATTTGCTTTTTGAGCAAATTCTGTGGGTGGGGGAAAAAGGCGTTTTTCTTGTAGGATTGATTCAATAGTCGGTTGTGACATTTTTGTATTTGTAGTTACTGCTAATAATTATTGTGGACTTA
>NZ_CEZPJD010000163.1:8290-12439 GCF_983059655.1 Okeania sp. | reverse complement strand
GGAATTGACTTAGGTACAACAAACTCCTGTGTTGCAGTTATGGAAGGTGGTAAACCCACAGTAATTGCTAATGCAGAAGGTTTCCGTACAACCCCTTCTGTAGTTGCCTACGGTAAAAAAGAAGAACAACTAGTAGGGCAAATCGCCAAACGTCAAGCGGTGATGAACACCCAAAACACCTTCTATTCAGTAAAGCGGTTCATCGGGCGTAGATTTGATGAAGTAACCAATGAAACCACAGAAGTTTCCTATAAAGTACTCAATGTTAATGGTAACGTTAAATTAGATTGCCCAGCATTAGAAAAACAATTTGCCCCTGAAGAAATTTCAGCCCAGGTTCTACGTAAACTGGTAGAGGATGCTAGTAAATATCTTAACGAGACAGTAACACAGGCAGTAATTACCGTACCAGCTTATTTCAACGACTCCCAAAGACAGGCAACCAAAGATGCAGGTAGAATAGCTGGTGTAGAAGTATTGCGGATCATCAACGAACCTACCGCAGCTTCTCTAGCTTATGGGTTAGATAAGAAAAGTAACGAAACTATTTTAGTATTTGACCTTGGTGGTGGTACATTTGATGTTTCTATCCTAGAAGTAGGTGATGGTGTATTTGAAGTATTAGCTACTTCCGGCGATACTCACCTTGGTGGTGACGACTTTGATAAGACAATTGTTGATTTCTTAGCTAAGGAATTTGAAAAAGCAGAAGGAATAGACCTACGGAAAGATAAGCAAGCACTGCAACGTTTAACAGAAGCAGCAGAAAAAGCTAAGATTGAACTTTCTAGCGTTACCCAGACAGAGATTAACCTGCCATTTATTACCGCTACCCAAGATGGACCTAAGCACTTAGATACCACCTTAACTAAAGGTAAATTTGAAGAGCTATGTGCTGACCTGATCGACCGCTGTCGTATTCCTGTAGAAAACGCGATTAGAGATGCTAAGTTAGATAAAAGCGCTATTGATGAAGTGGTATTAGTTGGTGGATCTACTAGAATTCCTGCAGTCAAAGATATAGTTAAGAAAGTCCTCGGTAAAGATCCCAATCAAAGCGTTAACCCTGATGAAGTGGTAGCTGTTGGTGCTGCAATTCAAGCAGGTGTATTAGCGGGTGAAGTTAAAGACATTCTGTTGTTAGACGTTACTCCTCTATCTCTAGGTGTAGAAACCTTGGGTGGGGTAATGACCAAAATTATCCCTCGTAACACTACTATTCCTACCAAAAAGTCAGAAGTGTTCTCAACTGCTGTAGATGGTCAGACTAATGTAGAAATCCATGTACTACAGGGTGAGCGGGAAATGTCTAACGACAACAAGAGTTTAGGAACTTTCCGTCTGGATGGTATCCCAGCAGCACCTCGTGGTGTACCTCAAATTGAAGTTACCTTCGATATTGATGCTAACGGTATTCTGAATGTAGCTGCGAAGGATAAAGGTACTGGTAAGGAACAGTCTATCAGTATTACAGGTGCATCCACTTTACCAGATTCTGAAGTTGATCGGATGGTGAAAGAAGCAGAAGCTAATGCTACTGCTGACCAAGAGCGTCGTGAAAAAATTGACCGCAAAAACCAAGCAGACTCTTTAGCATATCAAGCTGAGAAGCAAATTCAGGAGTTGGGAGATAAAGTTCCTGAAGCGGATAAGACTAAGATTGAAGGGTTGATTAAGGATTTGCGTGATGCTGTTTCTCAAGAAGATGACGAGCGTATTCAGTCTCTAACTACTGAGTTACAACAAGCTCTCTACACTGTGAGCAGCAATATTTATCAACAAGCTTCTCCTGATGGAGCAACTCCTCCTCCTCCTAATGGTGATGGTGCTGCTGAGTCTTCCTCAAGCTCTGCTGGTGGAGATGATGTAATTGATGCTGACTTTACTGAAACTAAAAGCTAAGTAGTCTCGGCGTTGCTGAAGAAGTCAGGAGTCAGGAGTCAGGAGTCAGGAGGGAAGAAAGAAGACGTAAATGAGGAGTATGCTCCCACTCTGAATCCGGATATGATATCGTACCTCAAATCAGCAACGCCGTAGTCTTTAATCATAAAGTGTAATGAGATGTAGGGTGTGGGTGATATGACACCCTACTGAACTTACACATTAGACATCTCCAGAAAAGAGGCAACAGGCAACAGGGAGAAATAATTTATAATTTATTGATAAGAATTGATTTTATTTTTGATTTTTACCAGATGTCTATTAGGCATCTCCAGAAAATAAACTTGCCTTTTATTTGCTATAAACTAGAGTATAATAACTCAAAAAATCATTTTCAGTATTTTTTTCCTAAAAACATCTTCCTTGTTCCCTATTCCCTACTTTTACAAAAAATCTATATTTTTTTCGGAAATGTCTATTGATTTTTACCAAAAAATGAAGTCCAGAGCCTCCCCCTTTTAAGGTGATGAAACAATATTCAGTTCAGTATTTCAAGTCTCCGGTTTTAGTGGTCGGTACTGATAACTGATAACTGATAACTGATAACTGATAACTGATAACTGAAATGACTCACATAACTTCCAATGGCAAAACCATCTACCACTACTTCTGGCGATCGCTCTCAAGCAGCTAAGGTCAGACAACTGCGTAAAATTAGCGATTTACTGGATAATGCTATTCGTGTTCCGGGTACTTCTTATGGCGTTGGTATTGACCCACTTCTAGGATTGATTCCTGGGGGTGGTGATTTTTTAGGAGGACTTATTTCTGTTTATATTGTATTTTCAGCAGCAATGATGGGTTTGCCACGGGAAACTCTGATGCGAATGGCTTCTAATATTGTATTTGATTCTTTGGCAGGAATTGTGCCTGTTTTTGGAGATTTGTTTGATGTTGCTTGGAAGGCAAATTCTAAAAATATGGATATTTTGGAGGCTCATTTAGAGTCTCCTAAAGTTAGTAAAAGTGCCGATCGCGGGTTTGTTTTTCTACTTTTAGGTGGCTTAATTTTATTTGTTATTATTATTGCTGCTTTGGGGTTTTTAGTTATTAGTTTATTGGTGGAGATTTTAAAGTTTATTATATCAGGTTAGGTTGAGAAAAATGGTTCAGAAAATTGCACTTTTCAACCATAAAGGTGGGGTTAGTAAAACAACAACAACATTTAATTTGGGTTGGATGTTAGCATCGAAGGGAAAAAGAGTAATCCTAGTAGATACAGACCCACAATGCAATTTAACAGGTATGGTATTGGGATTTTCTAGTAAACAAGAATTAGAAGAGATTTACAACACAAACCAAAATATTAAATCTGCTTTAGCACCTGCATTCGAGTCTCAGCCAAGATTAGTAGAAGCGGTTAATTGTATTCCCATTGAACAACAAGATGGTTTATTTCTGCTACCTGGTCATGTAGGATTAGCTGAATATGAGGTAACTCTAGGAATAGCTCAAGAATTAAGTGGTTCTATTCAAACTCTTCAAAACCTTCCCGGTTCAATTTCTTATCTATTGGAAAAAACAGCAGAAAAATTTTCTGCCGACTATATTTTAATTGACATGAGTCCTAGCTTAAGTTCAATAAATCAGAACTTACTGATGACTAGCAATTTTTTTATTGTCCCTACTGTTCCTGACTTTTTCTCCATAATGGCAATTGATTCACTGGCAAAAATTATACCCAGATGGCATATTTGGGCAAAAAAAGCTAGTGAGTTAAAAGTGTTGAAAGAAGCTGCTTATCCTTTTCCAAAAGTAACACCTCTTTTTCTAGGAACAATTATCCAAAACTATCGAATCAGATATCAAAAACCTTCTGCTAGTTTCAAAAAATGGATATATCAAATTGAAAAGGCTGTTTCAGATACTTTAGTTCCATCATTAAGAGAACAAAATATGTTATTACCAAATGAAGTTTATTCTTCTCAAAATATGAATGACTATTGTTTGATCAAAATGTCTGATTTTAACAGTCTTATTGCAATATCCCAGGATTGTCAAACACCAGTTTTTGCATTGACAAAAGAGCAAATTACACAAGGTGGACAAGTTTTAGAAAATACCTTAAAAGCACAAGATACTTTTAGAGATGCTTTTTCAACTCTAGCCGATAGAATTATTAATTCAACCTCAAATGCAGCCTGCGCTTGACCTGTTTCATATCAGTATTAATCGTGTTAGAGATTTGATAGCTGTTCATAATTCTGT
>NZ_CEZPJD010000163.1:4961-8190 GCF_983059655.1 Okeania sp. | reverse complement strand
TTTTAAGCCCAAATATAGCCCAAACTCTGTTTTAGGATTTTACCACCCAGAAACACGGGAATTAACAGATTTTGCAGTTTGTTAATTTGAGGAACTTTCGCAGAGCAAGTGTGGCAGCTATATCGCCCCCATTCCCTATAACTAACTCATGCTAATATACCAATCAAAAACAACAGCCAATTCTCAAATATATGCAAAAGTTGCCAACTCCAACTACTAATCCTCAACTCAAAGAAATAATCGCCCAAACTCGCCAGGGATTAGAAAAAATTTATGGCGAACAATTAGAGCAATTAGTTCTCTTTGGCTCCCAAGCAAGAGGCGATGCCAGAGCTGACTCAGATATAGACCTTCTCATTGTTCTCAAAAATCCCTTTGACTACTCCACTGAAAGCGATCGTATTAGTTTTTTAATCGCAGACCTCTGCTTAGAGTACAACGTCTTGATTAGTTGTGCCTTTGCAGAGTACGAACAATTCCAACATCGTAACAATGGATTTTTCCGCAACGTCCGTGCAGAGGGCAAAACCGTATGACCCCAGAACAACAAATACTGTTAAATAAAGCAGCCAGAAGCCTACAAGCAGCGCGAGAGCTCAACAATAGAGGTTTTTCCGAATTTGCAGCCTCCCGTGCCTATTACGCTATGTTTTATGTAGCAACCGCATTTCTGGAAGGAGAAGGACTATCCTACAGCCGACACTAAGCCGTCATTGCTGCTTTCGGTAGGCAATTTAGTCGGACTCAACGAATTCCAGTAGAATATCATCGTTACCTTATTGATGCAGAAAGAATTCGTGTGAGGGGTGATTACGATTTAGAACCGAATATTACTGAAACCCAAGCAGAAGAACTCATATCTCGCGCCGATGAAATTCTCAATTTTGCCTTGACCAATATTGACTCGCTGCCACCCTAGCTATAGCGCTACGCGCAAGAAGGTAAAACTTTTTCTTCTTCCTTCTTCCTTCTTCCATATCACTTAGTCTGAAAAATATTTTGTACCATTTTCTTATCTGTACTAGCAGCAGCATTATCTAGTTCCGCAACTTCACCAGCATCTAATTCCCAACCTAATGCACCAATATTTTGTTCTGCCTGTGCTAGATTTTTTGCTCCCGGAATAGGAATTGTACCTTTACAAATACACCAGTTAATTGCTACTTGCGACATAGTTTTATTTCTTGACTTTGCCACTGCTTCTAAACATGATAATAGGGGGCGAACTCCTGGTAATATTTGCTTAAATAAAAAACCTCGAATACCTTGAGGAACAGAACCGTTTTCTGAATATTTTCCTGTTAATATTCCCAATGCTAAAGGACTATATGCAATTAATTTAATTCCCAATTCATCACAGACTTCTTTAACTCCTAATTCTGTGACCGGATAGGTTGATAATAGGGAATATTGAACCTGTAGAGTAGTGATAGGAATATGGCGATCGCGAAATCTTTCATACACTTTCATCAAGCGTTTTGGTCCATAGTTAGATAGCCCCACACCCTTCACTTTGCCTTGTTCATACAAATCAGCCAAACCATCTAAAAGCCCCCATTCCTGCCAGGGTAGATAATTTGCTGTAGACCAGTGCATCTGTACCAAATCAACATTTTTCCCGAGGCGTTGGGCCGATGCTTCCCCAGCAGAAATAATTGCTTGACGACCCCACCGCCAGGGATAAGCAGCAAGTTTTGTGGCAATGCAAATATTATCTTGATTTGCGCCAGTGTATGCTTGGGAAAACTGCCCCAATAGCATTTCACTGCGTCCGTTTAATTTACCTGTACCGTAGGAGTCCCCAGTATCAAATAAAGTTACACCATTAGCAACACAAAGATTGAAAACATTTTGCAACTCATTATCCATACTTTCATCATATCCCCAGAGGAAGCGGTTGCCCCATGCCCATGTACCACAGCCCATTTTTGGTAGGATAAGTTTTTCCTTAGTTTGCATCCTGAACTATTTCTCAATATTAAACATCTATTATTTTCTCACTATAGCGACACGATAGGGAATAGGGAACAGGGAACGGGGAACAGGGAATAGGGAATAGGGAATAGGGAATAGCAAACTGTAAAAGGGTTTTAGGGAAGACAAAAGGCAAAAGGTAGAACCCAGAATTCCCTTCTGCCTTCTGCCTCCTGCCCTCTGCCTTTCCTGATAATTTTGTCAAATGCAACAGAATTGTAGCGACAACGCCTTTGCGTACATATTAACTAGCTATCAGCTTTTCCGTTCCGGAATGTTCCGTAAACAGCATTTATCTGGAGCGCTAAAATTTCAAGGGTTTAAGTCCCCCACGTTTATTTGAAAAGGCGCGCCAGAGAAGCTGATCGCTGATTGCTAACTGCTGAGGTGCTTCTTTAAATCTGAGTCAAAATGTAAAGTAAAGTGAATAAAACAATCCAGATAATATCAACAAAGTGCCAATATATTTCTGCCATTTCAATACCAACGTGCTTTTCTCCATTGTAATGACCAGCACGACGAGAACGCCACAATACACCCAGGATGAGTAGTACACCAACAAAAACGTGCAGACCGTGGAAACCAGTCATCACATAAAAACAATTGGAAAACACATTAGTAGTCAGACCATAACCTAGAGTCATGTACTCATAAACCTGACCACCCAAAAAGATAATACCCATGGCAGCAGTAACTGCATACCATAGACGCATTCCTGAGAGATCGTTCTTTTTGATAGCAGTATCGCCTTTGTGAATCACAAAACTACTAGAAACCAGAATAATAGTGTTGATGGTTGGCAATAACAACTCTACCTCTGTTTCTTCAGGAGGCCAAACCCCGGCATTTGCTCGGTAAATTAAATAAGCAGCAAATAGTCCCCCAAACATCAAAGATTCAGAAGCAAGAAATGTGATTAATCCAAAAACTCGTAAATCCTCATGTTCTTCGTGATGGCCTGCCTCTGCTGACGCAGATTGGACGGAAGTATCAACTAAATTATTAGTTGTCTCAATTGTTGAACCTTGCATAATTTCTTGTACCTAAAATAAACAAAAATAATTTCTGAAAGTTGAGATCTAAAGTAGTTAGCAGTCTATCCAACCACTAACTACTATAACTACTGAATTTCTAAATACAGAACAAACTAGAAATTTAGTCTATAGCAAGGAACGAGTTGGTTCGGAAATAGGTTAGTGATGAAGCGTTAGATAGAGAAATACTTTTCTCACTGTTGCCTGTTGCCTGTTCCCTG
>NZ_CEZPJD010000163.1:0-4861 GCF_983059655.1 Okeania sp. | reverse complement strand
CCAAAATCATAAGGACCATAAGTAACCACTGGCAACACTTCCCAGTTTTCAATAATAGGAGGTGAGCTAGTAGTCCACTCCAAGGATAAACCACCCCAAGGATTATCATCAGCTTTTGGTCCATACATCCAACTCCAAACCATGTTGATTAAGAATGGAATTACAGACAGACCTAGAATAATCGATCCATAAGTACAGATGTGGTTAATCGCTTCAAACTGAGGGTCATACATAGCAATACGACGTGGCATTCCTTGTAAACCCAATTGGTGCATGGGTAAGAAAGTGAGGTTTGTACCAATTAAAGTCAGGACAAAGTGAACCCGACCCCAGGTTTCGTTGTACATCCGACCTGTCATTTTGGGGAACCAGTGATAGATGCCTGCATACAGACCAAAAACTGAACCACCAAATAAAACGTAATGGAAGTGAGCTACTACATAGTAACTGTCATGGACATGAACGTCGAAGGGAGCTGTTCCCAAAGTTACCCCACTTAGTCCACCCATAACGAACATTGCTAATAGACCAACGGCAAAAAGCATTCCACTTGTATAGCGAATTTTTCCACCCCAGAGAGTAGCTACCCAACTAAAGATTTTGACTCCTGTGGGAACTGCAACTATTAGAGTTGAGATGGTGAAGAACATCCGCATCCAGGGAGGAGTTCCACTGGTGAACATATGGTGTACCCATACGAACAAACCTACTAGACAAATAGCAAGACTGGAATAGGCGATCGCTTTATAACCAAAAATTGGTTTGCGTGCATGAACGGGAATAACCTCTGAGAGAATACCAAAAATTGGCAGAATCATCAAATAAACTGCAGGGTGAGAATAAAACCAAAATAAGTGCTGGTAGACGACCACATCACCGCCCATCTCTGGTTTAAAGAAGCCGGTGCCAAAGTTGATATCAAATAATAACAGTACCAATCCTGCTGCTAATACAGGAGTTGAGCATAGTGCCAAAACGGAAGTAGCTAAGATTGCCCAGCAGAATAGGGGAAGTTGATCCCATCTCATGCTAGGAACTTTCATTTTCAGGATGGTGGCTATAAAGTTCACCGCACCCATGATGGAGGAAGTTCCTACTAGCACGATGCTGAGAATCCATAAAGATTGTCCGATATTATTGGTGATGAGGCTGAGTGGGGGATAAGCTGTCCAACCGCTTTGTGCCCCACCAAAAGCTAAACTGGCAATTAATAGTGCGCCAGCAGGTGGGTTGAGCCAGAAAGCGATCGCATTGAGGTTAGGAAATGCCATGTCTCTAGCTCCCACCATTAGGGGGACCAGATAATTACCAAAACCCCCAATGGCAGCAGGCACGATCCACAGGAAAATCATAATCGTGCCATGATTTGTCAGGAAGGAGTTGTAAATATTTGGGTCAAGAACGTCTGCATCTGGGGTGTAGAGTTCTGCACGCATAGCCATGGCCATGAGACCACCGATGAGATAAAAGACGAAGGCAGTAACCAGATATTGAATACCTATTACCTTGTGGTCTATGTTATAGCCGAAGTAGTGATACCATTTCCATGCCTCCGGATGTGCTTTTTCCGGTTGTGGTTTGGTTTCTAAAGGAATTTGTGTTTGTGTCATCTGTAAATTATTTTGACAATTACGAATTAGTTAGGGCTTGCTGAATCAAGCTAAAAGTCAGGGTAGCTTATGGTAATGGAGTTTTTGATATTCTGTCTATCTCCTAGTTTATGGCTTTTATTGGCATCAATTTACTGAAATTTTCTGCTGAAATTACAGAAAATTTATTCACATAAAATGGCCGAAACCTTTGCCTATTACCCCCATCTCCGCGTCTCCGCGTCTCCATGTCTCCGTGTCTTACCCCCACCAAACAATTTTTTCAGCAGACTCTAATTATTGGGGAGGTTGAACTCACTTTTTTTTACCTCTGGAGCTGACTCCCCCCAACTCTTCCCCTGTAAGAATAGGGATTTTTGAATTCTTATAGAGGAAGTATTAGCTGCTAGTTCTAGTTTGGATGAATTTGATTTAATGTTTCGGAGTTGATACCCATTTCATTAGCATAAGGGCTAAGGTACTCCGATTCTGATAAATCAGCAGTATTTACTGCTACAGCTTCATCTAACTGTGGTTTCTCGGCAAAAGTATTTTCTGCTATCCAAGCTTCATACTCTTCTTGAGTTTCAACAATTACTTGTGTTCTCATCGCTCCGTGGTAAGCACCGCAAAGTTCTGCACAATATACTGGATATTCTCCAGTTTTGGTAGCTACGAACCGGAGTTGGGTGTCTTTACCAGGAATTGCATCTTGCTTCAAACGGAAAGCAGGTATCCAGAAAGCATGAATCACATCTTGAGCAGAAAGGTTGATTTGTATATCCTTGTTTACAGGAACATGGAGTTCCCCTGCTAAAACACCACTTTCAGGATAGTTAATCAGCCAGCCATATTGAATGCCGGTAATATCCACTACTACATCTGCTGGGTTTGCTCCCTCTTCAGGAGTTGCTCCAAAGCCATATTTTATGCCTACTTTTGTGGCTACTTCTTCTGACTCCATTCCTTCGGCATCCGATATGAGGGGAGCTGCCAGAGCTGCTCCTGGCATTTTTGCCATTTGCCGATCGGATGAAGAATGATGAGCTACTTTTGTTCCTGCTGGATCAAATCCACCCATCTGTCTATATACATCTACACTGTAGATACCAAGACCAATGACAATTATGGCTGGAATTGCCGTCCAAAATATTTCTAATGGTAAATTTTCCCTAAAGGGAGCGCCATCACCATCGTCTCCTTGACGTCTACGAAATTTAATTGCAGAGAAG
This sequence comes from Okeania sp., assembly GCF_983059655.1. NCBI lineage: Bacteria > Bacillati > Cyanobacteriota > Cyanophyceae > Oscillatoriales > Microcoleaceae > Okeania > Okeania sp. The sequence goes on along the minus strand of NZ_CEZPJD010000163.1, from coordinate 2,040 downwards.
ACTATTGTTCCTTCTACCACTAGAAATAAGGCTACTGCTATAGTAAACATGATGTCAAAAAAACCATCCACCAGAGGAGCTTGTGCTGATGCTTGCTCTGGTAATAGACCATGATTTTGACCTAACCACACGCTAACTATGGTGACTATTATACCAACTACTAGGGTGATTACTGAGACCGGTATTTTTTCTTTTTCTTCCATATTTTACCTCTTTAATTAGTCTTCCTCCCGTTCTACTAAACTTATCCAAACTTGCCCATGCCGGAATTGCATGAGCTTTGGTAGCTCAGTTCCTGCTTCCCAGAAGACCACCGACCGCAGTCTGCAACTTATCTTCGAGAGCAGGCTTAAATTCGCTTTAAACTCAAGCTACTAATACACATAGTTATTTGAAGTTGACAGCAGCGTTAAAATCTCTGTCAGCTTGAAAACCCCTAGTCTAGGTAGAGGAGTGTTTGACTTTTTGTCATACTCAACTATATAAGTTAAACTAAGTGTCTACTTATAAATTAGATACAATTGTTACTATTTATAAAAATTATAGATTATCTTAGTTTTTCAGACATTTCTCTGGAGAGAGTTTATACTATTTTAACTATTTCCCTCAAAAACCACCCCACAGTTTGTACAAATAAAGTTACATTGAATATATACTTTTAAATTGCATAATTTGAATTTATTAATTTATTAGAAATTAAAGAAAAAGTTAAGAATAAAATTTTGGAAAAATCAGTAACAAACAAAACAGTAAACTGTAAAGAAAATTAAAATCAGAAAACTTTCTAAAGCACAACAAGTCTTCAGATAGTATCGCTTATAGTAACAAAAATCAGACACATTAATAATTGTCAGATGTTAACTAGCTATCAGCTTTTAGTATTTAGCTGTCAGCTAAAAATTCTAGGGTTTTAACCCACTAGATTTAAAAAAGCGCGTGGTGCTTGTTAATGGGGGGTTTGAATTCACCATTATACAAGCCAGAGAAGCTGAATGCTAATAGCTGAGTGCTGAGTGCTACATCAATTTAGCAAGATTTTAGATTAAAGCTAATAAAAATCTTATGGCCAATTCTGTTTTAAATAACAATACAATTATTTCCTCTCAGTCTCCAGCACGCGATCGCATTCGTGGCTTAGTTTGGAAACTGTGTATAGCAACCCTACTACTAATGGCTATTGGCAGTGCTACCAGAGTTATGAATGCCGGTTTAGCTTGTCCTGACTGGCCTTTGTGTTATGGTAAGTTAGTACCAATGGCACAGATGAATCTGCAAGTATTTTTAGAGTGGTTTCATCGACTAGATGCAAGTTTAATTGGCTTTGGCGCGATCGCTCTCATGGGCTTATCATGGTGGCATAGACGAGAATTACCTGGTTGGCTACCTTGGGCATCGACTTTTGCTCTGGGGCTAATAGTTTTTCAAGGTGTACTTGGTGGATTAACTGTTACACAACTATTACGCTTTGATATTGTTACCGCTCACCTGGGTACTGCTTTGCTGTATTTTATGACTCTATTAGTTATAGGCATATCAATGATGCCATACACAGGTACAGGCAATGTTGGTAAACTACCTTGGGTGGGATTAACTGCTGCAATTTTTGTTTATTTACAAAGTTTAGTCGGTGGGTTAGTTGCTTCTCAGTGGGCATTGCATCAATGCTTTGGAGTGGCGGAACTTTGTAAAATAATGAACAGTCATATTGCTGGCGTTGTGCCTCCGACTTTAGCAACATTGACATTAGTCGTAATGGCGTGGCGCACATCTGCCTTACATCCGCTGCTACGAAAGTTAGCAAACTGGGCTGGTTTATTAGTATTAGCTCAGATTGGTTTAGGGGTTATGACTTTCCGGTTACGTCTGCAAATTGAGTTATTAACCGTATCTCACCAAGCTGTAGGAGCAGCATTACTGGGAACTTTAGTAGCATTTACCGTTATTGCTTTACGCGATCGACAATTTGCAAAGGCATAATTGTTAAGATAGATACAGTAATATACCCCTCTTTTGTGAGTTATTAGATTAGAAAGGTTAGTT
>NZ_CEZPJD010000162.1:0-12486 GCF_983059655.1 Okeania sp. | reverse complement strand
ATGGGCTATATTGATGAATCTGAAGTAAACGGCCCTGGTTGTCGTGCTGTAGTATGGGTACAAGGTTGTAAACGTGGATGTGCTGGATGTTTTAATCCTGATTCTTGGTCTTTTGATATTAACCAATTAATAAGTGTTGAAGAACTAGCAAATAAAATATTAAATAATCCTCGGAACACAGGAGTTACCTTTTCTGGAGGGGAGCCATTTTTACAAGCATCAGCACTAACAGAATTAGCAAAAATCTTGAAAGCTCATGGTTTAAATGTCATGTCTTTTACTGGATTTACTCTACAAGAATTAGAATCAAAAAATGCTCCAGTAGCTGCTCAAGAATTATTATCTCAGTTAGATATTTTAATTGACGGACCATTTATAGAAACTTTAGCTATTCACTGTCCTAATTCTCTAGTTTCTTCTAGTAATCAACAAGTTAGAGTATTTAATCCAGCATTAAAAAATCAATTAAATTGGGCAAGCGATCGCCTAGAAATTCATGTGCTAAAAGATGGCAGTCGGATATTTACTGGTTATTGGGGACAGTTAGGTTTAGGAGAGAATTAAAAAAACGTTGAGATAAAAAATATAGCAATCCTCAGTAGATATAAAAACTTAGCTATTGTGCAATAAACTTACTCAATGGTAAAGTTCCAAACCTGAAATTGGATTGCTATATTTTTCAGTCAAATTGATAATAATTACTTTGCCATCTAAATCTAGCAAAACTAATTATTTCTTTTTCTTGATGTCACGAGCCATGCTTGTAAAATCTATTTCAGAATTAGAATTACTAATACTACGAGGCTTTACAGTAGTAGGGGTAAATGTAGAAGATTGTGTTGAACTAGAAGTAGAAGAATAAGAAGCAGTTTTCGCTTCTCCGATAGTTTCTTTCACTTGCATAGAGGAAGCAGCTTTTTCTGTCTCTCCTTCTATCAAGTTAATCTTACCTGCTGCTTTGGGGTAGCTCCTCTTAACTGCAATAGATTTCCGCATAAAATCTACATCACCAAGACTACTTGCACTATCTGCATCTAGGAAAAAAGCTTCACCGCTACCCTGATCTTCAGCCTTTTTACCGCCAAATAGTCCAAACAATGCTCCGATAAATCCACTCATCTGTTTTTACCTTTTGTATTATGTTGATATTGTTATATTATGTAACACTTTATCATAATTTATCACAAATTTTCACAAATTTTCTCATAATTTTTTCGATCTGCCAAGATAAGTCAGGAGTCAAGACTAAGAAGTCAGAAGTCAAGTAAAGAAATTTAAGAGGGGAGTAGGGGAGAAGTAAATATCAGAACAATTAACGATAACTGGGGTGCTAATTATCAAAAAAAGTTATTAGACATCTCCAAAAATCAAAAAGAAAATCAATTATTATCCATAAATTATCAATTATTCTTCCCTGTTCCCTGTTCCCTGTTCCCTGTTCCCTCTTTTCTGGAGATGTCTATTCAGAATAATTGAAGTGTAACCTAAGTTAAGCATTCTTTTTTCACGCTTGTCATCATAGAGAATGATAACCTAAATACCCAAATATTCATATGACAGACAAAATAGAGAAGAAAGTTGAGAGTAAAACTCTGAGAAATTATTTCCCAATACAAAAGCGACTAAAAATTTTATCTAAAACAGACTCTGTTACATCCTCTCCACTAACCTCTCCCAAAGCATAAATTGCTCCCCTTAAATCTATGGTCCAAAAATCTAGAGGTAAATTATTTTTAATTGTATTTAAACATTGCTCCAAAGCAACTTTCGCCCTAGTTAAAGCTGCTGCTTGCCTTTGATTAATCGCAAAATCTAGATTTTCTGCCTGCAAATCACCCAAATTTACAGAATTAATAACAGCCGCTTCAAGTTCCTCAATTCCTTGATTATTAATCACTGCTGTAGTCACAACATTCTTAATAGTTTCTGGATAAAAAATAGACTCCATAAATTCCGACTTAACCAAGTCAACCTTATTAATTATCAAAATTAAAAAACGATGTTTTACCTGTTGATAAATAACCTCATCTAACTCCGTCCAACCAGCACTAGCGTCAATAGTCAATAAAACAAGGTCAGCAGACTCAGCAGCTCGACGCGATCGCTCCACCCCCATTTTTTCCACCTGGTCTTCAGTTTCTCGAATACCCGCCGTATCCAAAACCTGCACCGGGATACCACCCACCACTAACTGAGACTCCACCACATCTCTCGTAGTGCCAGGAAGATTAGTCACAATAGCGCGATCGCTACGACTCCAGGCATTTAATAGACTCGACTTGCCCACATTCGGACGTCCGATAATAGCCACCTTCAAACCATTGCGTAACAATTCTCCTTGATTTGCACTTGCTAAAATTTTTGACAAATCCACCAAAATACTATCCATTTCCTTACTTATTCCCGCTTCATCCAAAGGTGGTAAATCTTCCTCAAAATCAATGCGAGCCTCTATCTCCGCTAAAATATCAACACAGTTAGCCCTTAACTGACGAATTGGACTAGCTAACTTACCCTGCAAACCAGCCAAAGCAACTTGAGCAGCTACAGGAGACTGAGAACCCACAAGATCCGCAACACTTTCCGCCTGAGTCAGATCCAATCTTCCATTTAAAAAAGCTCGTAAAGTAAACTCCCCTGGTTGTGCCAGTCGTGCCCCTGCCTCAATACATAATTGTAATACTTGTTGTATGGGAATAATTCCACCATGACAGTGAAACTCAACTATATCCTCGCGGGTATAAGAACGAGGAGCTTTCATAATTAATAACAAAGCTTCATCTACTAACTGCCCAGTTTGAGGATGGCGAATATAACCATAGAGAATGCGGTGAGTCTCCCAAACCTGCTTCCCTGGTGCATGAAATAGAGTGTTGGCAATATTCATTGATTCAGAGCCAGACATCCGGACTATCCCCACACTTCCTTGTTGGGGGATAATAGCAGTAGCGATCGCGGCAATAGTAGTCATTTTTTTCAGTTATCAGTTATCAGTTATCAGTTATCAGCAAGAAACTAGAAATACTGAATTTGATTTTTTTTCTGTGAGAATAATCATAGCAACAAAAATCATCTGATGATTCATTTTACAGAATATGTTTCTACATTTATAGTAGGGGTTAACGGCCGTTAACTACCTACAAATTGTATATAATTCTATATTATACCTAGCTTCTAGCTAAAATTTGTTAGGTTGCACTTTTCCTTAATCCAATAAAATAGCTGTTGAAGTCAAAAGTTTTATCAAAATAACATGGATCTAAAACCCCGCCTTTTAAGGCGAAATATTTTTGGAGAGTTGCTCAAATCCTCTATTTCCCCTCCACCGGAGGGGTTAGGGGTGGGTTAACTTCTGACTTCTGACTTCGTTAAGAGTGCTTCTTTAGTTAATGAGCTGGAAAAAGCATGGGGTCAATTTTTTTTATACAGTAGAATACTCAAAAAACAAGACTCATTGCGTCAAATATATTTGGCAGTAGAGCGCAATATTTTTGAAACCTTCTTTAAGCAGGAAGTCGGACAACTTTTGTTAGAAGAATCTGGTTTTCGTCTGTTTATTTTTGATGCCAAAATGGAGGAAATTATTGAATGGAAACCACAAGTAAACTCTTAGATCTGGAAAAATGGCGCGAAACACTCATCAAAATCTTGCAATACTACGCCGATCTTCCTTACCGTTATGGTGATGTGAAAACATTTGTGATTGTTAGTAGCGATCGCAACCATTTTCTGTTAGTCAACGAAGGATGGCAAAATGGTCTCCGTTTATATGGTACTGTTGTTCATGCTGAAATCAGAAATGATAAAATTTGGATTCACCACGATGGTATCGAAGATGGCATTACCGATGAACTTGTTGATGCAGGAATACCGAAACATAGAATTGTACTTGCTTTTCATCCTCCTGAGATTCGTCAACATACTGGGTATGGGGTGTAATTTCAGTTATCAGTTATCAGTTATCAGTATCTGTCTCTGTCTGTTTGCGCAGCATTCCGTAGGAAAGTCAGAGGCTTAAAATATTGAACTTGATTTTCTCTTGGCGATCGTTATTATTAACCTAACTGTAGGTTGGGTTGAGGTACCTTAGCGCCAGCTTATCCGTTAGGATAAACCTAACAAAATCAGGACTTACGATAGATATACAGCGTTTTCCATTGTTATGAGGTACACCCATCGCGGGCAAGATGCCCGCACTACAATATTTTCACTATTCATCTTGTACATCATTTGCCCGAAATATGCTAAAATTTTACTTTTTACTTTTGACTGTTAACTTCCGTGAAATGCTATGAATATGTTCAAAAATATCTCACAAACTTCTCAGCAACTACTATCTAAACTGACTACAAAAAAATCTCGATCAAATAGAGATAAACCACCAAAATTGTATAGATATGGGCGATATTTATACTGGCGCTTCATTAGGATGCGAGGAACTCCAGAATATATTGCTAGAGGTTTAGCAGTGGGTGTCTTTGCCGGATTATTTCCAATTTTTGGTCTGCAAACCATAGTCGGTGTAGCACTAGCAACTTTGTTTCGGGGTCATAAAATTGCTGCCGCTGCTGGTACTTGGGTGAGTAATCCCTTGACTTATGTACCAATTTATGCAATTAACTTTCAGGTTGGTCGATTATTACTCAACTCTCAAGAGGAGTTTATGCCTGATAGTATTATTTCATTTCAAGAGTTAATGAAATATGGAACTCAGTTTGTAATAGCTCTATTTTTAGGTTGTTTTGTAATGGGTCTAATTTGTGGGACATTAAGTTATTTTGTGGGGTTAAAATTGATTCGTTTGTGGCGTCGCGATCAGCGAAAAAAAAGTTCTCTTCAATTGATTAACAATTTTCCCGATCAAAGCAATTCATAAATGCTGTTTTCCCTTCTTTACCATTGCCCATTTCCTATTCCCTTTTTATTAAAAAAATATGACAAAATAGGAATGCCCAATACTCGTACTAAATATGCTAGTTGACAGAACACTACTAGGTCGCTATCGAATTACCGATTTTTTAGGGGAAGGTGGATTTGGAGAAACCTACTTAGCTGTAGATATGGCTTTACCAGGCCATCCCCAATGTAGGTTTAAAGAGTGGTGACATCATTTTAGAAACTGATGGAAAACTTCTCTTATCTGATAATGCTGACACTTTGTCAAGCTTTATAAATAATGACATAAAAGGAGAAGTTGGAACTGAAGTCACCCTAAAAATTCTAAGAGGAACTGAAGAATTTACAGTGACTGTAATCAGAGATTTGGTTGAGAAAGCTCTAGTACCTGAACTGCACTATCAGCGGGGGTTAGCTTATTTGCAAACAGGCAACAATCAAAAAGCTCGTGAAGATTTCCAGAAAGCAGCAGCTCTATATCAGTAACAAGAAAACACTAAAGGATATCAAACGGCAATGGAACAACAAGAAAAGATTCAGGAACAACAACAGTAATTACTCAAAATGAGCAGCTAACTTTTCTAGTATAACCGAGGCGATCGCTATTTTAGTCAGAAAAAGGAGCGATCGCTAATCATACGTCAAAATTAAAATAAGTCTATTTAACCAATTTAATTATTATTCTCCCCTAAATTCTTGAAAAATTTTATAACTTTGACAAATTGCTTCTAAATAAATATCTCCTTCCAAATAAAACTGGATTAATGGAGTTGTTAAATGTTGAGAATTAGTGAAAGGATAAGATAAAGATGATAATACTTCAGAAGCGGTTTCAGATAACTGTTGAAGTTTAACTTCTCCCACCCAAAAACAGTAACCCATCTCATCATAATTAAGAGGTTGAGAAAAAACAAGATGTACAATTTGATATAGTTCAATCGCTACATCCCCTACTTCCGGGCCGTAAGTAAAATCAAGACGTAATCCAATATTTTTGGGAATCATAGAAATACCAATTAAGTCAGCACTTTTTAAATCTTCTAAAAAAGTAGTTAAATTAGTAATAATAGTAGCAGTCATAGAATTAACTTTTCTCCTGTATTGTGTGTATTTGCTCCGGGAATAAATTGAATTTGATTACCATTTTGGTCGTAGCGACGACGATAAGGTTTACCTGGGAAAGTTTTTATTTTCGGACCTGTACGAACTATTTCACCATCTGGCCTAATGTGAATTATACTACCATCTACATGAGCAAAAGTTTCATATCCACCCCTAGTTTGTGTTTTAAATTGAAACCCATAATTTGACAAAATAATGAGAGCTTCTAATTTGCTTTTTCCTGTCAAGTCGGGAAGTTGTTGTGCAGCAGGAATCATCAATTAATTTATAATAAAATATCAACAAAAAGATAGCTTTTAATATTAGAGCGATCGCCAACCTTATTGACAAACTAAAATTTAAGATCCCGCCAATTTTGAGCAAATTATTAGTATTAGTAACGCCAAACAGATATTAACATCACATCAAAATGATAGTCATAAGGTAAGCATTTCCTGCGGACTGCTGCGCAAACAGCTATTAGCAGTCGGCTATCAGCAAAGAGACTCTTTGATTAAGGAAATAATTTCAATGAATATGGGTAAGTTTGAGTAAGTTTAGTAGAACGGTTAACTAATTCAACTCCTGTAAAAAATTGCTGTAAAAATGTTTTTACAATTTCATTTCCTAGACGATACAAAATCAAAGTATAAGCTTCTAAAACAGTCGGATAAGCAACAACAACTCCAAAATTTTCTTGTTGCAGTTGGTTCAAATCTGCTTGAGCTTGTTGATGATATTGGTCATCAGGATCGACTGCAGCATAAAGAGGTCCAGTATCAGCTATAACAGCTCTCATTACTATTTCTGGTTAGGTATATTGGCAATAACTAAATTGTGATTAATGGATGTTTCTTGATATCCACTACCTTTTGATGCTGGAGTTATATGGAGAGTTTTGTTGACTGGGAATGAAAATTATTCTGCTAATTTCAAGTCACGTTCTGCTCCTTCTATAGCTCTGATAGGTAGTTCTTCCTTGAGGTTTTCTGATAGGTTTTGATTGATATAAAAATTTAGAGCTTTATTAATCAATTGATTCAGATTTTCTTGAGTCATTGTTTGCTCAATTCGTTGCATTGTTGCTTCTGGTATAGTGATGTTAAATTGTCTATCCATAGCTGAAAAAAAATAGGTTAATTGTACACTTATGATATAGATTTTATAGCACATATTTGGAATAGTGTAAATTAGGAGCGATCGCTGTACGGACGTTGCATGCAACGTCTGATAACAAACTCCCTGTTGCATTTCCAATAATTTTTCTGTTAAAATTCCACCAACAGTCTCAAATATTAACAGGAGATGCCTTATGTCTCTAACAGTTGAAGACTTGGAAAAAATCCAAACCCAACTAACAGAAGCACATTTAGACTACCGCACCGAATTAGTTGACGGGCAAATTATCATCATGGGATTATCAGACTACGTTTCCGAAGTTATTATCGCCCGGTTAACATTTTTCTTGCAAAACTGGGTGATACCAAGAGCGTTAGGTTATGTTACTGGATCGGGTGCAGGTTTTCGTCTCCCAGACGGCAACTTACGCGGTCCTGATGTATCCTTTGTTCCCGCTGCCAAGATGCGTCAAGCTCCCCGTGCTTTTGCCGATATCGTTCCTGACTTAACTATCGAAGTTAGGTCAGCATCCGATAACATTAAACCTCTGGCTGAAAAACTGCAAAGATTTATTGAGTTAGGCAGTCAAGTAGGCATTTTAGTAGACCCGAAAAACTTAACCGTAACTGTATATCGTGCATCTGGGGAACCAATAGTTTTAACCAATGAAGATACATTGACTATTCCAGAATTATTACCCGGTTGGGAACTGCCAATATCAGAAATTTGGCCGCCAGTGTTCGAGTAATATCAAGTCCGGTTGAATAGTTGTTATGGCGACGAAAGAAAGCTATTTTCTAAACCTCTGAGATTGCTTCCTTACACTCCGTTCCAGTCACAATGACGACAGGTATAGTTTTCTTCCGGTAAACTACCTCCTAAACGCATTTTCAAATATCCCAACCAAATGTAAAGACCAGGAATAATATCATGTCCGGTTGAATAGTTATAATTAAAGCTTGTAGTAGGGCTTCAGCCCGAACTTTAGATAGATAGGGCTAAAGCCCTACTACAAACAAAAACTTTTTTATCAGTGATTATCCAGACATGATATAAGAGCATCCATACTGTAGGCGATCGCTTGTAATTTGCGATAATTTTTCGGTAAACATAATTTTATTGAACGGGGAAGCAGGAAAGTAGTAGTAAGCTAAGATGCATTTAAAATGCGCCTTAGTAAGTCAGAAGTTAGAAGTCAGAATTAATAGGGATTGTACTTTATATTATGTACACAACGAATAGGTGGTTTAAATATACAACAGCTTAGTAAAAATAAGAATAATTAACAATAATACCAATTCTCAAAAACTTTGCTATACTTAAAATTTATATTTCTAAATACTATTTATTGACGTAATGTAAGCCTTTAATCATCTTTGCCATTTTGAGGCTTATTCTGACACTTTCCAAGGGTAGCATTACTGTCGATTAATGGTATAACTGGGGTGCTAATTATCAAAAAAGTTATTCTGAATAACTGAAGTTTTACTTAAGTTAAACATTCTTTATTTCACGCTTGGTATAATATAGTGTTTCTCAATCTAATGAGGTACACCTAAGTAGGTAAGCATTAAAATTTATAGTTAGATGAAGGCAGAAGGGAAGAGCTTTCAGAGCTACTTTACTTTTTGTTACGTACTGAGTTTTTTTAGTGCCTATCTACTTATCTTTAATTTATCTTCTATATTGATATTAAAACTCAAACAACATAATATCAGTTCGAGCAAAATAGTTATACTTTTTCTAGTAGTCATGATTCTCAAATCAGAATAAATATTTTATACCAATTTGAAAAAATAATCCTACAAAAAGGTAGATATCAATCGGATATGCTTAAAAATAGCTACTCTAGTTCATTTGAGATAGTTATATCTATCTTTTTTATCTTTTTTTAAATATTTACCCCTTCTTCCTTTTTCCCTTTTCCTTATTTCTTACTTATACTATTTGTAATAAACATTTATCAAATTGGTATGATATAGCACTACGCAAATAGGGCGTGGACATTTATAAATGCTCAAACTCAGTCAGATATTACTTTTAACTTTTGACTTACGCGTAGCACTATACCAATTCCCAAAAATCAGAAAGAAAATCAATTCTTATCTATATATATATTCATATATATTCAAATATTTCTTCAATGTTCCCTCTTCCCCACTCCCTATTCTCTCTTTCATGAAGATATCTAATGCAAAATCTTCTAGTTTCCCTGATTATTCATAAAATTTTTTTTAAAATTGGTATAAGACCTACCACCTAAAATCTAAAACCTACCACCTAAAACCTAAAATCTACCACCTTATGAATAAAACGAAAATGATTGGTCAACTTTTAGATGGACGTTACCGCGTCGTTCAAATCCTGAGTGCTGGTGCATTTGGACAAACCTATCTGGCAGCCGATACTCGTCGCCCTGGGCATCCTCAATGCGTGGTTAAACAACTACGTGCTCCTGGCAATAGTTATACAATAGTTAAAACTGCTCACCGTTTATTCAAACAAGAAGCAGAAATATTAGAAAAATTAGGTAGGCACGAGCAGATTCCTTTACTATTAGCTTATTTTGAAGAAAATAACCAATTTTATTTAGTTGAAGAATTTATTCCTGGAACACCATTAAATAAAGAAATTATACCAGGCAAGCCTTGGCAAGAAAAAGAAGTAATCAAACTGTTATTAGAAATCTTAGAAGTTTTAGTATTTGTACATAAAAATGGCGTAATTCATCGAGATGTTAACCCATCTAATTTAATTAGGCGTCAACCAGATGAAAAATTAGTTTTAATTGATTTTGGTTCCGTCAAAGAAGTTAGTCATCGAATTGCACTAGAAAATGGAGAAGTACCACGAACAATAGCTACAGGTACTCCTTCTTATATGCCCATTGAACAATTTCAAGGCATTCCTCAATTTAATAGCGATCTGTATGCAGTGGGCATGATTGGCATTCAGGCTCTGACAGGTATTCCCAGTAGTGAACTCCCAAAACTACAAGACCTTAGTCCATCAAATCCTAGTGGTATTCTCTGGCGAAATCGCACTCAATGTTCCTCAAATCTAGCTGATATCGTCGATCAAATGGTACATTACCATTATACAAAACGTTACGAGTCTGTAGAAGAAGTGGTTAAAGACCTACATAAAATTAGCGGTAACCCTCAAACATTTACAAGACGATCGCCCAGAGTTAAAAGCATTTCCAATTCTCAAACTAAAACAAGCTTACTGAGAATGACATCTCATCCTTTATGGTTTGTTTTATTTGGTTTTGCTAGTGTGGGGGTAATTGCAGTATTAATTGGATTAGTGAGTTTCTTAAATCGCCCTAACCCTGTCAAAGCAGAGAGAATATTTGAGAAAGGGAGAGAAAGTGCGAACAATGGTAATCAAAAAGCAGCAATTGTTGCTTATGACAGAGCAATTCAACTAAATCCCAATGAAGAAGAATATTACTATAAACGTGGTAACGCTTATTATAACTTAGAAGATTATCCACAAGCTATTGCTGATTACAGTAAGGTAATTAATTTGAACCCTAGCCATGTTAATGCCTATTTTAATAGGGGAACAGTTCGTTATGAGACTCAAGATTATGCTGGAGCTATTAATGATTTCACCCAAGTATTGCGCCTCAAACCACAAGATGCTGAAGCATATTATAAAAGAGGATTAGTTCACTACAGCTCTCAAAATTATCCTGCTGCTATTGCTGACCACACTCAAGCTATTCGACTGCAACCAAACAATAATATAGATGCTTATCATGGTCGAGGATTGGCTCGTGCTGCCAATAATAATTTACAAGGAGCAATAGCAGATTATACTGAGATGGTTAGACTTGAACCCAATAAAATAGATGGTTATTATAGTAGAGGCAGAGCCCGCTTTTTTCTGGGAGATTATCAAGGCTCTTTAGATGATTATAACAAAGTTATTGAAATAGACCCGGAAAATGAAGAAGCTTATGCTAATCGTTGCAGCACATATTTGAATTTAGCAGCTTATGAAAACGCTGTATCTGATTGCACTCAAGCAATTACAATTAACCAGGAAAATGAAGTTGCTTATAATAATCGATGTATTGCTTATCTAAATCTTAAAGAATATGAAAAATCTATATCTGACTGTACAAAAACAATTGAAATTGCTCCCAAAAGCCCCTCAGCTTATACAAATAGAGGATTGGCTTACGCTTCGGCAAATCAACTGGAAAAGGCAATAGAAGATTATACTAAAGCAATAGCTATCAGTCCAAATAATGCAGAGGCTTATGCAAATCGTGCTAGTGTTTATTTTAAACAAGAAAATTCTGAGCAAGCGATCGCTGATTATGTTCAAGCAATTCGACTTAATCCTGAATATGCTGATGCTTACTATGGTAGAGGATTAATTAGAGTTAATCTTGGCGATCGAAAAGGGGCAATTACTGATTTTGAAGAAGCAGCTAAACTTTATTTAGAGCAAGGTCGAACAGGAGGTTATAGAGATGCCCAATATCAAATTGAGCAATTGAATTAGATGAGGTTATGGGGGATAGGGAGAGGAAAAAAATTATTGCCTATTGCCTATTGCCTGTTGCCTATTGCCTGTTACCTGTTCCCTATTCCCTATTCCCTATTCAAAAATGTCTGATAGAAAAATAGTTACACTCTTAACTGATTTTGGATTAAAAGATGTTTATGTCGGTGTAATGAAAGGTATAATTTATCAAATTAATCCGGCACTAACGCTAATAGACCTCACTCATGAAATTCCTGTTCAAAATTTGTTTGCAGCAAGATTTTGTTTAAAAAACGCTTATCCCTATTTTCCCCCAGGAACAGTTCATGTCGCTGTTGTCGATCCAGGTGTAGGAAGTGTCAGAAGGGCGATCGCTATTCAATTATCAACAGGTTTTTTTGTCGGACCTGATAACGGTATTTTTAGTGGAGTGCTGGAAAATGTAGAGACACAAGAAATAACTGTTGTCGAATTGAATAATTCTGACTATTGGCGCACAAATTCACCTAGCACAACCTTCCACGGTAGAGACATATTTGCTCCTGTGGGCGCTCATATTGCTAGTGGAGTTTCATTAGAAAATTTAGGAGAAAAAATTGACCCAGAAAGTTTAGTAAAATTACCCTTAAATAAAATTACTCTCATAGAGTCAGGTATTGAAGGTTCCGTTCAATATATTGACTATTTTGGTAATATAATTACTAATATTCCTAGAAGTAATGTCGAGGGGAAAACCTGGTCAGTCGTGATTCAAAAAAATGACAATCTTTCATCAGATAAAACTATAGTCAGTGGCAATACTTATAGTGATTGTAAACCAGGGGAATTAATTGCAATTATTGGTTCTCACGATTTTGTCGAAATCGC
>NZ_CEZPJD010000161.1:0-12505 GCF_983059655.1 Okeania sp. | reverse complement strand
TTTAAAATCTCCAGAAATAGAGCAAATGATTCAGACTTGGATGCAGAAAAATACTCCCCAACCTGTAGAACTTTATTATCCTGATAGTTTTGTACATAAACTGGAAAGTAAAATTTCTGATTTAGAGCTAGATGAAGAGGAGCATTTAGCTATATCAACCATAGATAATATCGATAGTGAAATTCTTAATAATACAGACATAGATACCTTAGTTCAGGAAATGCGTGGTTCTCATGGAGTAAAAATAAAAGACCGCCGACATCGATGGGGTATTTACTCAAAATGTTTTGTTGGTTCTGAGGCAGTAAAATGGTTAATGAAGACTCAAAATTTGAATTTACAAGAAGCAATTTCCATTGGTCAATTATTAATCGATCGTGGGTTAATTCATCATGTATTAGATAAACATGACTTTCAAAATGAATATCTTTTTTATCGCTTTTATGAGGATGAACAGTAGGGTTTAACAATTAACAATTAATAATGAATAATTAATAATTAAAGAAGGCAAAAGGCAAAAGGCAGAAGGAAGAAAACTTTAGTTATCTAGGACAGAAGGAAAAATCTGGCGTTGTGTGAGTTTTAAACTTTTGGATGGTCGTGCATTGTCCAGCAATGTTTGTTACCAGAGACGGCAGTGAGAGCATCTTGCTCCCGTGCCAGGTGTTCCTTTTTGCTGTATACCATGAGTACCAAAAAAAGAGGATGTATTTACAGCAACTTCCGAAGTTATCAAAATAACATGGGTCTAAAATCCCCCCTTTCAAGGCGTAATATTTTTGGTTCCTTGCTCAAATCCCCTACTTCCCCTCCTGGGAGGGGTTAGGGGTGGGTTGACTTCTGACTTCTTTAAGAGGTATACTCATCTCATCGCGGGCAAGATGCCCGCACTACAAACGTTAAATTGTTAATCTCTCCCCTACTCCCCTACTCCCTACTACCTCTTTTCCAGAACTACACCAGAGTGACCTTCTATATTTCCTACTGGTTCAAATATTCCACCCAGATACTTTGCTAAAAATTCCTCGGCGATCGCGTAAAAATGTAAACGGTTTTCTGGACGAGCAAAACCATGTCCTTCATCTGTATATAGTACATATTCGATTGGTTTACCCGCATCCTCCATGGCCTTAACAATTTGCGTACTTTCTGACTCTTTCACCCTTGGATCATTTGCCCCTTGGCCTATTAATAAAGGTTTCTCAATTTTATCTACAAAAAACAGAGGCGATCGCGACTGCAAAAATTCTGCTTCAGTTTCCAAATTTCCCACACGATGGAAAAATACTTTCTTCAAAGGTTCCCAATAAGGAGGGATAGTTTGCAGTAAAGTCATCAAATTACTCGGTCCGACAATATCCACGCCAGCAGCAAACACTTCCGGGGTGAAAGTCAACCCTGCTAATGTTGCATAACCACCATAAGAGCCACCCATGATAGCAATTTTCTCCTTATCAGCAATACCGTTTTCAACTAACCAGTTAACTCCATCAATTAGATCGTCGTGCATTTTCGCTCCCCACTCCCGGTTACCAGCATTGAGAAAATCTTTACCGTAACCAGTCGAACCCCGGAAATTAATTTGCAGTACAACATAACCTCGGTTAGCTAACCACTGAGTTTGCGATCTATAACCCCAGGTATCCCGCGCCCATGGTCCTCCATGAACTAAAAGCACTGCTGGTGCTGGAGTTGGAACACCTACAGGTTTAGTCAGATAACCATGAATAGTTAGACCATCCCTAGCAGTGTAGGAAATGGGTTCCATTGATGCCAACTCTAAACCTTCGAGTTGGGGTTGGTTGCTAAAGAGGAAAGTTATAGTTTTAGCAGCGCGGTCGTAAGTATGATAATCAACAGGTCCGTCATCAGTAAAATAAGCTACCAACCATTTATTATCTTCGAGAGTACGACTAATGATGCGAAACTCACCTGTATGTGCTTGCTTGAGAAATTCAAAATCTGCAGTAATGCGATCGTCTAGAATCTGCCATTCTAATTTATCTTTGTAGAAACCCACTGCTTCAATGGCACGAGTAATAGGATGAGTTAAACTGCCACTGATATCATATTGGGGGTCTTCAGCAATTACTTTTTCTTCACGAGTAGCAAGATCGAGACCTAGTAAACGTATGGCATTAGCATCATGGTTAGCTGATATATAGAGAGTTTTGCCATCATTGGAGAAGAAACTAGGGCCTCCATCTTCATCTGGCCCCCATTGACGCATAGTTTCCCAAGGTTTTTCTATGGTTTCTCGATACAGTAAATCCGAACCTCCATCCTCTGTGATAGTTGCTGCAGCCAGAATTTGAAATTTGGC
The DNA here is from genome assembly GCF_983059655.1 of Okeania sp. NCBI lineage: Bacteria > Bacillati > Cyanobacteriota > Cyanophyceae > Oscillatoriales > Microcoleaceae > Okeania > Okeania sp. The sequence continues at coordinate 10,182 of NZ_CEZPJD010000161.1, read as the reverse complement.
ATCAGCTGTCCAACCAACAATATTGCCTGGGTTATGGGTGTCAAATTCTACTGCGCCATTATTGAGGTTGATGCGGTAAACATCGAAAATTTGGGGGTTTTTCAGGTTTAGACCCACCAATATTTGGTCGGGGAAATTATGATCTAAATCTATTACTTGTGCTTTGACTCCCTGAAATGGGGTGAGGTCGCGCACCATATTTGATTGAATATTGACTTGATAGAGATGATAGTTTTCGTCTCCATCAGCATCTTGAAGATATATTAGTTGGTCTTCGTTGTAGGTCCAGAAATACATCCGAATGCCTCGTTTTTTGTCAGCGGTGAGTTGCCGATCGTCTTCTTGACCTATTGTTCGTACCCATATTTGCAAGACATTTTTTTCATCTGGAGCAATGTATGCAAGATATTTGCCATCGGGGGAAAGTTTTGGACTGGTACGTTCGGGGTTGCCAAACAAAATTTCACGGGGAATAAGGGGAGGAAGTTTGGTTGTAATTTTTTCTGCAGTTGTTGTGGTCATATTTTTGTTTAATATTTGATTTACTGAAGTTGTATAGTAGGCAATAGGGAACAGGCAACAGATTGAAAAACATTTCTCTGTCTAAAGATCGGTGTTGCTGATTCTGGGTATGATGCAGAGCTACCCTAACCCCCCAATTTGGGAAAACTCTAAAAGTCCCGCAATTATGGGGGATTTAGGAGGCTTGAGCAAAACCAAACAATTGTGCATTCATACTTCAATTCAGCAACGCCTAAAGATCATTACCGAAGAATTAATAATTAAATAATTATAGGTTTAAAGCCTCCCCTTTCAAGGGGAAACAAGCGGTCGAGGGATGGCGAGGAAACCTCGCCATATCCAATCGACCAAGAGAGAAAAAATTTTCCTTTTATTCAATCAATTCCGTTTTAGGGAGAGGTAATTATCAATTATCCATTATCAATTATCCATTATCAATTATTGAACAGTCTTTGTCCTAACTGCTCTAGCTATTGCTATACATTTTTTATTGTATAGCTTACTTTACAATCCGTAATATTCAGATAAAATAAATTGTGTAGTGTAAACCCACCTTGACTATTTATGTTACTACAAGCTAATCAACGCACGAAGTTAGACGACTCTGACGATCGCCTGTTTTATTCTTACCCTAGATTTGTTACTCATGTGGATGAGGGGTTTATCGACCAGTTGACAAATTTATATCGCGATCGCTTGAAGCCTAATACTCGAATTTTAGATATGATGAGTAGTTGGGTTTCTCATTTACCACAGGATATAGAATTTGCTCATGTTGAAGGCCATGGTATGAATGAGGAAGAGTTAGCTAAAAATCGTCAATTAAATCATTACTTTGTTCAAAATTTAAACAAGGATTTAAAACTACCTTTTCCTGACAAAGATTTTGATGCTGTTGTTAATTGTGTTTCTATTCAATATTTGCAATATCCTGATGCTATATTTTATGAGATTTATCGAATTTTGAAACCTGGCGGGATAGCAATTATTAGCTTTTCTAATCGAATGTTTTATCAGAAGGCTATTAGTGCTTGGCGAGATGGTTCGGAAAGTGGAAGAGTAGAGTTAGTCAAGCGTTATTTTGACAGTGTAAAAAATGCTGATGGTATGCCAGGTTTTAGTCAGGTAGAGGTAATTTCTCAGAAGTCAAATGTACCTAGTTTTTTGCAGATGTTAGGTTTAGGAGGAGGCGACCCTTTTTATGCTGTAATTGCTTATCGTCAGGTTTAATATCATGTCTGGTTGAATAGTTTTTGGAGGAGGGAAGGCAGAAGGCAGCTATGCTGAGGGCAGAAGAGAAAGAAAGGTTTTAAAGAAAGAAAGTTTTTTTGTCACTATGTCACTAAATACTCTGCAAGGACGTTGCATGCAACGTCCCTACTCCCTTTTTTCCAGAGAGGTCTAATGAATTTCCTATATTAGTAATAAGCAAAAAATAAATTTCCAGGAGCATCAGAGTCATCGCTACGATAAAATTGCCGTACTAATTTCAAGAATTCTTTTTTAGTTATACTGCCATCACCATTTAGATCTAACTTCGGAAAAATTTCTATAGCTAAGTCTGGAGGAATTCGCCAACTCCAATAAAAAGTTTTGTACTCTTCCACGCCAATAACCCCATTTCCATCGAGATCCAATAACTCGAAAACCCAATCTGCGAGGTCAACAACTATTTTGTATATATTTGGACTATTGATCCGACGTTCACTATATTTGAGCCATTCTGCTAGTTCAATTTTACCGTTTCCATTTTTATCGGCATCTTGTTGCAAAGATTCCCACTCTTCCATAAACTTTGCATAGAGTTGCTGGTATTGTGGCATTTCCTGAGTTAAATGACGCGCTCTAGCAAGATTATGAAATATTGCTTCAAAATCCTCTTTTTCTACTGCACCATTTCGATCGGCATCATAGACTTCAAACAAGCGCGTCCACTTTCTTTTTTGCAGTGTGGTAGTATAGAAAGCAAAAAGTGAGTTTCCGCGAGCATCTGGATCATCACTACGATGAAATTCTCGAACTAATTTCAAGAATTCCTTTTTAGTTATACTGCCATCACCATTTAGGTCTAACTTCGGAAAAATTTCTATAGCTAAGTCTGGAGGAATTCGCCAACTCCAATAAAAAGTTTTGTACTCTTTCACACCAATCACCCCATTTCCATCGAGATCCAATAACTCAAAAACCCGATCTGCTATGTCAACAAGTATTTGGTATATATTTGGACTATTGATGCGACGCTCGGCGTGTTGGAGCCATTCTGCTAGCTCGATTTTACCGTTTCCATTCTTATCAGCATCTTGTTGCAAATATTCCCAATCTTCCATAAACTTTGCATAAAGCTGCTGGTATTGTGACATTTCCTGAGTTAAATTACGCGTTCTAGCAAGATTATGAAATATTGCTTCAAAATCCTCTTTTTCTACTGTACCATTTCGATCGGCATCATAGACTTGAAATAAGCGTGTCCATTTTCTTTTTTGTAGTGTGGTAAGCATAATTTTTGTTTCCTCCAGTTTTCCTCCAGTACAAAGTAGATTAAAATTTTTTTATACCTAGTATTTATTAACCTTGGGCTTGAAATATATTAATATACTACTATAAGTTTATAGCTAGTAGACATCTCCAGAAAAGAGGGAGTAGGGGGAAATAATTGATAATTTATGTGCTATAATTGATTTTATTTTTTATTATTGGAGATGTCTAGTAGGGTATTGTTAGGGATAGCGTAATGCACCAGCAACATCAAAAATGGTGCGTAACGCTCCACTTTGTTCCGCTTTTTCCTGACGGAATGCTCCGCAAACATGTTGCGCAGCAAAACTCACCCTACTGGACTGAAATTTGAGGGAACAGAGAATAAAAAGACAAAAAGATAACTGTACCTTATGACCTTGGGAAACACTATATATCTAAATCATCTGAATATAATATTAGATAAAACCAATATCATAAAATCATCAAAAAGTCAATCAAATAAACTACACAAATGTGCTATAACAAAGAAAAGGGAATTATTTTAAATCCCTGTAAAAAAAATAATTTAACTAAATACCATTCATAATTAATCATAGTGATTTCCCAAGAAAATACATTTAACATACAAGAATTAGCAACTATTGTCGGCAAAGACAATATTAGTTTGTGGCAAGATATAGACCAAGCAAAAAAACAACAAATCATATGGGCGATCGCTCCTGACACTACCATTAACTGTATCGTCTATCCAGAAACTCAAGCACAACTCTCCACCATAGTTACTTGCTGTGCTAAAAATAATTGGGCAATATTACCTTGTGGTAGCGGTAGTAAAGTTCATTGGGGAGGGTTAATGAAAGTAGACTCCACTACTAACAAGCAAGGAATAATCGTTGTTAGTAGCGATCGCCTCAACCATCTCATTGAACACGCTGTCGGTGACTTAACTGTGACTGTGGAAGCTGGGATGAAATATGCAGAATTACAAGAAATCTTAGCAAAAGCAGGTCAATTTATCGCTATCGACCCTGCTTATCCAGAAACTGCTACTATTGGCGGTATCATTGCCACGGCTGATACAGGTTCCCTACGTCAACGCTACCGGGGTGTACGAGATATGCTACTGGGTATAAGTTTTGTGCGATCGGATGGAAAAATTGCTAAAGCGGGAGGACGGGTAGTTAAAAATGTGGCAGGTTACGACCTAATGAAATTATTTACAGGTTCTTATGGCACATTAGGTATCATTAGTCAAGTTACTCTGAGAGTTTATCCTATACAACAAGCATCCGGTACCGTTGTTTTAGTAGGAGAAAAAAATAACATTGCCAAAGCAACTCAAACTTTATTATCTTCAGCATTAACACCAGTAGCAGTTGACTTACTTTCAACTAAATTAGTAGAGCAATTAGACTTAGGTAAAGGTTTGGGGTTAATGGTTAGATTTCAAAGCATAATAGAGAGTATTGAAGAGCAATCAAATCAATTATTAAAAGTGGCAGATAGTTTAGGTTTAAATTCCACCTGTTACCATGATGATGAAGCAGAATTATGGCAAAAATTAAAACAAAAAATCTGGCATTCTCAGCAAAATCCAGAAATAATTTGTAAAATAGGAGTCATTCCTACGGAAGCTGTAGAAACTTTAGAGCGATCGGCACTAGAAACAGGTTTCGGATTAATTCATGCAGGTAGTGGTGTGGGAGAATTAAATTTTAATTCTGTTACTTCTGAAACTCTTCTAGAATTACGGCGTTGGTGTGAATCTAAAGGTGGATTTCTTACAGTTTTAGCAGCACCATTAGAGATAAAAGAAAAACTAGATGTTTGGGGTTATAATCAAAATGGTCTTGAGATAATGCGCCGAATTAAACAACAATTTGACCCGCAAAATATTCTTAATCCTCATTCTTTTGTTGGTGGGATTTATAGCGCTGTGCGCAGGCAACAGGCAACAGGCAATAGGCAATAGGGGGAAGAAAAAGCTGATAATATAAGACTTTTAGCTATTGGACAATTCCTGCAATTTGTAAATATGCCAGCGCACATTGCTATAATTGATAATACTAAATTCGGAGCATTGCTGAGGGGCGGGATGAATATAAGTGGTAAGTGGGGGCAGGCATCCTGCCTGCTCCATCCTACCTGTCCCGAAAACATCAAAGATGCCCATTCCACAAAACTATTACAGCGCTTTTCATTTGAGTAGACCACAAAATTATTTTTGGCACTTAGAGTAGGGAGTAGGGAGTAGGGGGTAGAAAAATGCTTTTGGGTTGCCCATACTAACTGTAGTCTATCCATGTGAAAAGCGCTATAAAATCCCAAGCGCATTTATGCAACTTGTTCCAAAAATAACTTCTGACTTCTGACTTCTGACTTCTGACTTCATTAAACTACTGAGTATTTTTCATAAAGTAGAGAAGCAATAGTTTGATATGCGATCATCCCATTTTGGACAACAAAGCTATCAGTACCAAAGTAACTGTTATCACCTGTAGGTGTAAAATTCCAAGTAATGTAGATAATTTCTCCTTCAATTACTGCAGGAGCGATTATATTCTCTCCATTACTAAATAATTTAAAAAGATTATCAAAAACATTTCTTACTGCTTCAGTACCCTTTTTGACTGTATTATTGAGAATTAATATAGAATCTTCTGTATAGTGAACCATAATGGCATCTAGGTCATTTGCATCCCACGCCTTAATGTGTTCTTCCCATACTTGTCTAGTTTCATCTACTGTACTCATAATCAAACTCCTGTTAATAAAGGTAATTTGAAATAATTCCATAAACTTGTAGGGAAGTTCCATAGAACTTCCCTAAATTATTGATGTAACTCGATCTTAGAGGATATCTGAAAAGTTTTTTGATACTGAATTTTGCCCCCCGAGCAAGCCAACTTTGGGGGGAACAAGAGTCAATTTGCTTCTACAAAGTCCCCCAAAATTGGGGGATTTAGGGGGCTTGGATGTAGCAAATGGGACGTCTCAGACAACCTCTTAGACATAATCTGCCTGGATCGAAATAGAAGCAGAAGAATCAAACACCTTTATGAAACTGATGTTGATGTTCTGATTATAATACCAAGCATTGCTGGCAGAATTTTGCAGTTGTTGGCTAAGTTGTTCTGAACTTTCTCCGGATAACGCTCCCAGATATTGACCATTAATAGTAATACCCTTCAACGGACCAGTAGCACCCCGCTGCTCGCTTGGATCGTGCAATACTGCCACGAAGAAATACTTCTCAAAAGGTGGCGTATACCCGTCGTGGACGCGATCGACTTTAATTTCCCGCCTCTTTTCGCTGGTGTAGCTGTGAGTAATCTTGGTCTCGCGATATTCGTCGTTGGCCTTGGGATCGTCCACATCTGCTTTGGGGGCGGAAGAACGGCTCACACCATCATCCAAATACATACTGTATTCCCCTTGCTCCCCTGGATAAATATTCAGGGTAATGGGATTAGGCTTACCTTCTGCATTCAATTGTCCCACATATTGTTCCACTTCGATTGTCGGAATGATTGCCCCTGCCCGGACGTAAATGGGAACAATAAAGTGAATGTGATCGCCATTGACATTGATGTTGGCATCAAAATCCCGTATCGTTGTGCCCCCTTCTGTGGCAGCACCAAGAGGCATAACGTTGTCCACAAAGCAATACCAGTCGCTACCTTTGGGCAGATAAACATCCCGCCGACCATTATTGTTGTCTTCATATTGAGGACGTAACACTGGAGCAATGAGCAGATCCTTGCGGACAAAGAATTCGTTGTTCAGGAATTGGTCTTTATCATTGTAGAGGGATTGGTCTTGGGGATCGTTGAGGAATAAAGGACGACAGATGGGCATTCCATCCAGGGTGTTCTCAAACAAGGCATCATAGAACAACTGCATCAGCCGGTAGCGCAATGTAATGTAATGCCGACAAATGTCGGGAACCATCCGATACAAATCTTGGGGTTCTGGGATATTGCCACCCTTATAGTTATTAAACCACTCTACATATTGGAAGGGTTCTTGGAACTCTTTGCGCCCTTTACGAACGTAGTGATTACGGAACCAGGGTAAGAAAGCTCCTGCACCAGTCCAGCGGATCAGCAGTTCTGGATTCGCCCACTTGCCACTATCATAAGCTGCTTCTTCAAAGCCGCCGATATCTTGACCGGTGATTGCCAAGGCGTGCATACCTAGAGAGAGGACTTGGGAAATATTCATCTGGAGGAAATCCCAGTCGGAAGAGTTATCCCCAGTCCACAAACCTGCATATCGGTGAGAACCAACATAGCTACCCCGTCCGATGATAAAGTTACGCGTGTTTTCCCGTCCGGGCAGTTTATTCAGTCCTTCGTAGGTGGCTTTGTGCAGATTGTAGGAGTACAGGTTCCAGACTTTGAGGGATGGCTTCAACTCCACTTTTCCTTCAAAGTCGCTGTTAACCAGCAGTTTGAATGGTAAGCCCTTCATATCCCCACGGTTTTGCCGGATCGCCGGGGTGGTCATATCCTGCCAGACAAATTCTAGACCCTGATCGAACAGATATGTATATTGCTTGCCCCACCATTCACGAACTTCTGGACGGGCGAAATCGGAGTAGTGACCTGGGCTTCCCATATCGTTGCCATTGGAATCTGGTCCGTAGTACACTTCACCGATGTAAGCTTGGCCACTATTGTAACTGTCACCTTCAACCCAGCCATTATTGGGACAGCCTTCTGTTCCGGGACCATAGAGACCCCACAGTTGGTAGTATTTGCTGTCTGGATTGTCTGCATCGTACCGCTGGTCTGTGATAAAGTAGCCTTTCTCTAATCCCTCTTTGTAAGTTGAGTAATAACCTGGGTTGTCTTTATCTTGGCTGCTAATAACGGGAGTGATGTTGGTGCTGCACTTAACACCTTGCGATCGCAACCAACTGAACATTTCCTTGTGACTGCCGAAGGTTTGCTCAGAGGGGTTGTTCTTATTCGTTTGGTAATCAGGCTTGATGGTGAAAGTCCGGTAGTTTTCTTGGATATCCACATCCACCGCCAGACCATCAAGAGGAATTTGATACTGCCGATATTTTTCTACAGCCCACTTGAGGTCTGCCGCACATTCGTACCCATAGCAACCTTGGTGATATCCTAGGGCGTAACGTGGTTTCAACTCGGCGCGACCAACAATTGCGGTAAAGCTATCCAAGATGTTTTTAGGGTCTTCTCCCAAGAACAGGTAGTAGTCCATGTCCCCAAAGCGGGTGCCTAACATATAGCGACCGGAGTTGCTATAGCCAATATCGATGAAGACTTGAGTGGGGTTGTCCAGTAGCACCGCATTGACGTTCTTACTGCCGGGAATGCCATTGAACTCGTAAAAGAAGGGTTCCGAGTGGTAAAGAGGCTCGCGGTTATCTAAAGGTCCACGATTGTAGACCTGTCGATACCGCATATTATCAAAGTTGAAATAATTTAACTGGTCGCTATTTTTTTGGAGTTTGGTTCCCCCCTGTTCGCCAAACCCAATATATTTACCATTGGCAGGTTTCTTCACCGCTTGGATGATGGCATAATCTTCTGGGTTATTGGGGTCTAGTGAATGGGGAGTGTAGTAAATTGGCGTTTCTGCGGTTTGCCATACTGGAATTTCTGCATATTCCGCATTGGATGGGGAGCTATTGAATACTATGATTCCGAAGGGAGCCAAGGTGACTACTACTTTCATCACGATGGAGTTAGATTCCGACTTCGTTGTCAAGACGATCTGGCCGTTACTTTCTTTGCAATCTAGATCGAAGATATATTGTTGCCTGATTTCCTCATCCGCCTCGTCGAAGTTGCGGTGTTCCAGCAAGTGACTGAAACTGCTGTATTCTGCCTCCGTTGATTTGGTTGGGTTAAAGCGCACCCGCAATGTATCGTTCTGAACCACCTCGATCAACATCAGGCAATCACTGCCATTGGCCTTCTTGAATTTCAGGCTTAAAGTCTTTGTATCCTTATTGAAGGAATGACTTACTACCGATCCCAGTTGATCCCATTCTTTGTAGCGGTCAAAATATTCTTCTACCTTGAGAAATTTGTATACGCGATCGCTGGGAAAAATTTCGTTGGACATAATATGACTATTCTCCTTAGTTAGAATTTTTTTTTGGGTGATACTCTATCGCCATCCAGATGCAATCTGTGTCTGAATAATACTGATGCCACGGATATGTGTATTTCTGATTTTCGTGGACTTCACAAAAGGGAACGATCTGAGTATATCCCTCAGTCATAATCAAATCTTCATAGAGAGTATCAAACTTTTTGACTTTGAACTTTTGCATTCGTCCTTGTCCAAAGATTTGGGTATGAATCTCCAAAAAGTCATGTTGATTGTGGATAGCACAATCAGTATGGGAAGGGGCATACCATAGATTGACCTTGACAGCAAATTTTTCTTGCTGAGTTGGGTTTGTTGATTGCCTTGCCATAAAATATGGATCGACCTCTATGATACCCGCTTCATCTTGGGGAGACTTCCAAAGGGGTACATCTTTAGGAAAGTCGGAACCAGGAAAATTGCCTAATAGATCCCACCCAGACTCAAAAACAATCTTACCAATGTTTTTTGTTTCTACAACCTCAAGCAAAAGTAGAGATTTTGCTTCTTTTATGACTGTATCACTGAGGATAGTTGATGAGAAAGCTGGAATAATGCTTAGGTTAGTTTCATTGATGTAAGCATCTGACTCTTGAGGGTTGACAACAATAGTGCGGTTATAAATGTGATAGTTTTCAACATTTTCCACATACTTCGCGTCTATGTACCCACCAGAAAAGTTAAGGTGTTTGATTTGGTTAGCTGTCATCAATTTTTAACTAATTTTTTTGGGGACGTACCTTTGTGACATTGAATTAAATCTAACAAGCCCATCCTACTCATCGATCTATCCGAGTGTCAAGAGAATTTTGTTGATGTTAAGAAAAAATACAATCCAGATGATTTGTATTTTTTGATACAGTTTTTTTGACCGAAAAAATAGGAAAAAGATAAAGCAAATATAAAATTTTATTTTATTTTATGTCCGTTTAATTAACGATAAAACTCCGTTCTGCTTACACGTTAATGCAGTTGTGCGCCAGCAAAAGAAAAAGTTTCTCCTCCCTAATTATTTATAACTGTTCATCCGGACATAATATTAATCAATATTAA
>NZ_CEZPJD010000160.1:3709-12527 GCF_983059655.1 Okeania sp. | reverse complement strand
CCTGAAAATAACCACGCCAAGTTGCAACCAAGCATTTTATTATTTGTTTTGATACTTTAGTTGGTAATACTTTGTAGGCATCGCTATTTTTGGTGGCGTGGTACAGTTTAGTTAAATCTAGACTTTTTGAGTACTTGAAAAAATGCTGACGACAATAATAGTTAGCCAGGTTGTACAAGTTTTTTGATTTAAAGGCTAATTCATCACACACCCGCCAATATTGATGTGTTCGGTTAATAATATGTCTATCAACCAGTCGCATTTACCTGTTATTTTTCATCTTAAGTTATTAGCTGTTTAATATTACAACACTTTTGTTAATTTTACAACTATTTTCTACGGTTTAAGTTTAACAGTTAATCACCCTTGATATAACTGTTCATCTCATCCTATTGCTACTTGCTTGGAATACATACACTACAAAACAAGCCCCACAATTGAGTGAAAATTTAATATTGTTTGAAGATTAATATAATACTTGGTATAATAATTCGTGCTTTCCTCATTTTCTTTATAAAAATATTAAGATTTGACACAAATAGCAAGCTATATTATCTACCACTAAAGCCTACAAAAACGCTGTTTTTGCTATTCTATCAACTATCTTAATGATTGCTTGAAAATAATTATGATACAAAAAATACTCTAAGTTACACTCAACTGATTTATGATGAAGCACTCAGCTCACACTAATTTCTTATTTGTCAATTGAGTTAGATTTAGAGTGCAATCTTTGCCAATTATGTTTCAACTTAATATTAGTATGAGCTTTAATTTTGCTTTCATGCTTGTCGCTTATAGCTCATCATTTAGTTAGAATTGTTTTACTTAATTATAGTCAAGTGTTTATTAGATCTAATAGGCTTATATATTTTTTAATTTTTTCACTCTCAATATATTTAGATTTTAGATAAAAATATTTTTATCTCAAGGTTGGTTGAAGACCCGCGCTCTCCTGTAGGGGATCGCAGAGATGGGAAAACCAATCAATAAGAGCGGTTTTACAGATGTTTTGTTAAAATGCAAGCGTTACTCAAGCAAAAACCAAAGTTGAGATTAATATCGCCTTTTAATCAAGTCGCCGAGGGGCACTGGGAGACGTTAAACGGGCACGGAGGAAGAGTTAGACTGGCAAGCCAGCATTTTCCAGTGAGGTATTAACCCGCCCTGAGTCATTTGTTCAGCAAGCGTCTGTTTGAATGATCGATGGGAATCCCGTGCTGCAGGTTTAGGTCAGCGTCGGGAGGATGTCAATGACTTATGGACATACCTCTAAAATCCAATCTTACTTCTAGGATTTGGGCCTTACGCATACCCACAGCACAGTATAATTTTTCAGGAGCTAGTTAATTATGATACCAAATTGTATAGTACACATCAATAGTATGAAGCTTAAAAAATCTGAAGAAAGCTAAAGCAGAATGAAGCAATACTTTAGCGATTAGGACTTACGCATAATCCCTACAAATGGTGTGTAATTTCGTCTTTTGGGTAAGATCAAATTCATTTAATTTTGTATAAAAATAGGTTTAATAGCCCATAGTCAATGAGGTGGCTTAAAATTACTTGGGTTTGTAAACACTGATTAGCGTGTCGAAGACACTATCCATAAGGAATTTCTCTTCTGCCTTCTTCCAATAACTCTATAGCATTAAGTCTTTTGGCGCTTGACAATAAACTTTAGTTATGAAGAAACACCGTATCAGGAACCTGGGAATAGAGAAATGTCCGTGCCTTATTTAGTGTAGCGCCATAGATATATGAAGATTTGATAGAGATATTCAAAAAGCTTGAATAGGGGATGACAGTAATAGGGGTAGTTTTGCTATGGTTGATATGGTATCTAATTTGACTCAACCCCTAGAGTATTTGTATTTAGTCTGAACCTCTATAAATACCAGGTAAGAGAATTGTTTGTGTACCAGATTCTAGAGATATAGATATAGTCTCTAATAATCTCTGAGTTCAGGAGATTAAAAATAACCATAAGTATTTAGTATTTTACTTTTTTGGAGACCGCAAAAAAATGGTACAAGTTAAAGAAGTAGCCCAAACCCCTAAATTGTCTATACCTTCTTCCTTAAAAGGACTGCCTACCACCGAACGTCCTTGGGGATCTTTCACAGTTTTAGAAGATGGAGTTGGATACAAAATCAAGCGAATAGAGGTTAAACCAGGGCATAGACTAAGTCTACAAATGCACTACCATCGTAGCGAGCATTGGATTGTTGTCTCAGGAACTGCTAAGGTTTTCTGTGGAGACAAAGAAGAAATTCTACAAAACAATCAATCTACTTATGTACCTCAATGTACTTCTCATCGCTTAGAAAATCCTGGAGTTATTCCTTTAGTATTGATTGAAGTACAGAATGGAGAGTACCTTGGAGAAGATGATATTGTTCGTTTTCAAGATGATTATGCCCGTACAAAATCCTAATCTTAAACTGGTAAGCAAAAAAAATTTGTGAATGATTAATTTGAGCGAAGCAGCAGTCCAAGAAATTGTTCGTCTAAGGTCTAAGCATCAAAATTCAAATGCTTTATTTCGTTTGAAGCTTAAATCTGGTGGCTGCTGTAGTTTCTGTTACATAATGGAGTTTGACGAACAGTTAGCTAGTAACGATCGAGTTTATGAGTGTGGGAAAGTTAAAGTCGTAGTTGACTCTGAACAACTAAACTATCTGAATGGATTAACCTTGGACTATTCTGAGGATCTTATGGGTGGAGGTTTCCGATTTAACAATCCTAATGCTAAAGCTACTTGTGGTTGTGGAAGTTCCTTCTCTATTTAATGTTGACAAAAGCGTATTACTAACCTACAATCAAAGATTGTTTGTAAAGTTTTTTAGAATGACTAGGGATTAAAGTAAAAAATTAATGTTTTGATAATTTCCCTAAACTTTCTGAAAAATAGGCCGTTGCACCAAAGGTTCCTATGGGGCAGCGGTAATTTATTCATAATAGTTAAATAATAGCTTCGTTAAAAGAGGCTATTTTATCAAGTGGATATTTTTTAAAGATCAAAGTAATTGACCAAGATATACTTCTTATTGAAATTTTATTGGGAACAAATTAAGAAGAATTACCGAAAAATTGGGTTTAAAGCCTCGCCCATAAGCGGGTGACTTTCCATGTTATAATTAGCATTGGTTTCAACACCCGCCTTGTTTCATAGATACTGTAGAAAAGAAGATTAGGTCGAAACTCCTTCAGTTGAGAGCAGAACAAGGGAAGCTTTCAGGTCAATGAGCAGTTCGCTCCTTGAAGGCACAAAATTTACCCACAAGAATTTTTGATAAGTCGCGGGAGGGCATTCCGAGACTGTAAACGGACGCGGAGGCAAGCGTAAGACTACCGTCAAGGCAGCAGCAGTCAATGAAACGTCAACTCGCCGAGGAGCTACGGCTCGGTAGGAATCCCCGTGCCTAACAGCCGGGGAGGATGTCAAAAGGAAAACTGTTACTCATAACTCATGCCAACAATCCAACAGCTAATTCATTCAGCTCGTCAAGAAACTCAGAAGAAAACTAAATCTCCAGCTCTTAAAAGTTGCCCTCAACGTCGTGGAGTATGCACGAGAGTATATACCACGACACCAAAAAAGCCTAACTCAGCTCTCCGTAAGGTGGCTAGGGTGCGTCTAACTTCTGGCTTTGAAGTAACGGCCTATATTCCTGGTATTGGTCATAACCTACAAGAACACTCTGTAGTTATGATTAGAGGTGGTAGGGTTAAAGACCTGCCTGGTGTGAGATATCACATTATTCGTGGCACACTAGATACCGCAGGAGTTAAAGATCGTAAACAAAGTCGTTCTAAGTATGGGGCCAAAAAGCCTAAAGCCTAAGTTATTAGAATGCAAAATTCAAGAAAAAATTAGGTAAAATTTAGTATTTAATATTGAATTTTGTACCTATTAGTCAAATTTAAATTATTAAAAGTTTAGTTTATTGGTTGCAATAATATGTCTCGTCGTAGAGTTGTTCAAAGACGTCCTGTTCCTCCAGATGCACAGTACAATAGTCGATTAGTAAGTATGATGGTACGACGCATAATGCGTCACGGTAAAAAATCTTTGGCATTTAATATCGTGTACGATGCGTTTAAAACTATTGAAGAAAGAACAAGTTCAGACCCTCTAGAACTATTTGAAAAAGCAGTCCGGAATGTAACTCCTTTAGTAGAAGTTAAAGCCCGTCGTGTGGGTGGTGCAACATACCAAGTGCCGATGGAAGTCCGCTCAGATCGTGGAACTAGCCTGGCTCTGCGTTGGTTGGTCCAATATTCTAGAACTAGAGGCGGAAAAACAATGGCTTTAAAATTGGCCAATGAATTAATGGATGCAGCTAACGAAACAGGTAATGCAGTTCGTAAGCGAGAAGAAACTCATAGAATGGCAGAAGCAAATAAGGCTTTTGCTCACTATCGTTACTAATTAAATGGACAATGGATAATTGATAATTGATAATTAGGTTTTGCTGATTAAATATCAAAGTATTTACAGATATAAAGTTTGAGCTATTTTTAGGTTATGAAAAAGGACTAACTTTTCGGTTTATAAAGCTGCAAAAGTGAGAATCTTGGGGTAGGTATGGCAGAAAAATTAAGGGGCGACCACCTCTTTTATCAATTGTTGAAAAACTCCCACTTCTGCAGACTATGTACGGACTTTGTGCGGACTTTTATGTGATATCCCTACCTACTCCTTACAAAGACTTTATTCAGCAAACCCTAATTAGAAATAGTTTTCATTATCCATTATCCATTATTCATTATCCATTATTTAAGGAGGTAACTGTGGGACGTACTATGCCACTTGAGCGGGTGCGAAATATTGGCATTGCAGCTCATATAGATGCGGGTAAGACAACAACAACAGAAAGAATCCTATTTTATTCCGGTATAGTACATAAAATGGGAGAAGTTCACGATGGGACCGCAGTTACCGACTGGATGCCTCAAGAGCGAGATCGTGGAATTACTATTACTGCTGCTGCTATTAGCACTAAGTGGTTAGGCCATCAAATTAATATAATTGATACACCAGGACACGTAGACTTCACTATAGAAGTAGAACGTTCTATGAGGGTTCTGGATGGAATAATTGCTGTATTCTGCTCGGTAGGAGGAGTACAACCTCAATCAGAAACTGTCTGGCGTCAAGCTGACCGTTACGAAGTGCCTCGTATGGCCTTTGTGAATAAGATGGACAGGACAGGGGCTAACTTCTTCAAGGTATATGAGCAAATTCGCGATCGCCTCCGAGCTAATGCAGTTCCGGTCCAAATTCCTATTGGTAGTGAAAGTGAATTTAGGGGAATTGTAGATTTGGTGGGGATGAAAGCTTTTATCTACACCAATGACCTCGGAACAGATATTCAAGAAACGGAAATTCCAGCAGAAGTAGAAGAGTTAGTTCAAGAATATCGTCTTAAGTTAGTTGAGTCAGTGGCAGAAACAGATGATGCTCTGACAGAAAAGTACCTTGAAGGTGAGGAATTCACAGAAGAAGAACTTCGTAAAGCTCTACGTCAAGCCACTATTAAAGGTACAGTTGTACCAATGTTATGTGGTTCAGCTTTTAAAAATAAGGGTGTTCAACTTCTACTTGATGCAGTAGTAGATTATTTGCCCGCTCCAACAGAAGTCCCAGCAATTGAAGGGACATTGCCAAATGGAGAGCTAGGTACAAGACATTCAGATGATGAAGCTCCTCTAGCAGCTCTGGCATTCAAAATTATGGCAGATCCTTATGGTCGTCTCACCTTTTTAAGGGTATATTCTGGAGTACTTTCTAAGGGTAGTTATATCCTCAATTCTACTAAAGATAAGAAAGAAAGAATTTCTCGTCTAATTGTTCTAAAAGCTGATGAAAAAATAGATGTAGATGAACTGCGGGCAGGAGGTTTAGGAGCAGTTGTAGGTATGAAACATACCTTGACAGGTGATACTGTTTGTGATAAAGATAAACCAATTATCCTGGAGTCTCTTTATGTTCCTGAGCCAGTTATATCTGTGGCTGTGGAACCCAAAACTAAACAAGATATGGAGAAATTATCTCAGGCGCTTCAGGCTCTTTCTGATGAAGATCCTACATTCCGAGTGAGTGTCGATCCAGAAACCAATCAAACTGTAATTGCTGGTATGGGTGAACTGCATCTGGAAATTTTGGTAGATAGGATGCTTCAGGAGTATAAGGTGGAAGCAAATGTGGGTCAACCACAGGTGGCTTACCGAGAGACTATTCGCCAACAGGTTGAGGCCGAAGGTAAATTTATCCGTCAAAGTGGTGGTAAAGGTCAGTATGGCCATGTGGTCGTAGAGATCGAACCAGGAGAGCTAGGTAGTGGCTTTGAGTTTGTCTCTAAAATTGTTGGAGGGACAGTACCTAAAGAATTTATTAGTCCAGCAGAGCAAGGAATGAAAGAGGCTTGTGAAGCAGGTGTTTTGGCTGGTTATCCATTAATAGATGTTAAGGCTACTCTGGTAGATGGATCTTACCATGATGTGGATTCTTCAGAAATGGCTTTTAAAATTGCTGGTTCTATGGCAATCAGGGAAGGTGTTACTAAGGCTTTACCTGTATTATTGGAGCCTATGATGAAAGTAGAGGTAGAAGTACCTGAAGATTTTATCGGTAATATTATTGGAGACCTAAACTCTAGAAGAGGACAAATAGAGAATCAAGAGTTAGAATCAAGCGTGGCTAAAGTAACGGCAAAGGTTCCTTTGGCAGAAATGTTTGGTTATGCTACTGATATGAGGTCAAAGACTCAAGGTCGTGGTATGTTTTCGATGGAATTTAGTAATTATGAGGAAGTGCCTCGTAATGTGGCTGAGACTATCATTGCTAAAAGCAGAGGATATGTTTAGTAGTTTGTGAAATTGTCTATTTTTTAGGTTAAAATTTTAGCTTTGGGTTGAATAATGTGAAAATAAAATAATTGATAAGTAAATGAAAACTTACAGATTACTAAAAAAAATTTAGGTAATTGTCTAAAACTGAAGCTAACAAAGATTTAGGTAAAGAGATAGGCATAGTTTTCAAAATTTATTTATCAAAAATGGAGCGAGAGGACTCCAGGTATAATCTCCGATTTACCGAGAGATGAATCGCAACCAAACAAACAATAAGCACTCCATCATTGAGGTGTCACTGCGGTTGGGCAGATCGTAGAATAAATTGACTGTGTAGGTGCATTGTCGGGGGCTGGCAACAGTCTAGATAAGTGCCATTAAAGCAGTAAACCTAAATCGTGAGGTTTGGGAATCTCCCATTAAATCAAAGATTATAACGGGAGAATATGTCAATATTAATCAGTGCATCCGTTTCCTAAATTTGAGGGAAGCGAGATTAACAATGGAAAAAAGGAACAAGTAATTAATGGCACGCGCAAAATTTGAAAGAAATAAGCCTCACGTCAATATTGGAACTATTGGCCACGTTGACCACGGTAAGACAACCTTGACTGCTGCAATTACAATGAGTCTAGCAGCGCAAGGAAAAGCTAAGGCAAGGAATTATGCTGATATTGATGCAGCTCCAGAAGAGAAAGCACGGGGTATCACAATTAATACTGCTCATGTAGAGTATGAAACAGAAGGACGCCACTATGCCCATGTTGATTGTCCCGGACACGCTGACTATGTAAAAAATATGATTACTGGTGCAGCTCAAATGGACGGTGCAATTCTGGTAGTTTCTGCTGCTGATGGTCCAATGCCCCAGACTCGCGAGCATATTCTATTGGCCAAACAGGTAGGGGTTCCTAATATTGTTGTTTTCCTCAACAAACAAGATATGGTGGATGATGAGGAACTTTTGGAACTGGTAGAACTGGAAGTCCGGGAACTTTTAAGTGACTATGATTTTGATGGAGATAATATACCCATCGCTTCTGGGTCTGCTTTACAGGCAGTAGAAGCACTAACAGCTAACCCAAGTATAGGAAAGGGTGAAAATGAGTGGGTAGATAAAATTCTGGCTCTGATGGATGAGGTTGATGGGTATATTCCTACACCAGAACGTGATGTTGATAAGCCTTTCCTCATGGCGGTAGAGGACGTATTCTCTATTACTGGTCGTGGTACTGTAGCTACAGGCCGGATTGAACGTGGTAAAGTCAAAGTGGGCGAAACAGTAGAATTGGTAGGTATCAGAGACACTCGTAGTACTACAGTTACAGGTGTGGAAATGTTCCAGAAAATTCTGGACGAAGGAATGGCTGGTGATAATGTGGGATTACTACTGCGTGGTATGCAGAAAGATGATATTCAACGTGGTATGGTTTTGGCTAAACCAGGTTCTATTACTCCTCACAAGAAATTTGAATCAGAAGTATATGTTCTGAAAAAGGAAGAAGGAGGACGTCATACACCTTTCTTCCCCAATTATCGCCCTCAATTCTACATTCGGACCACAGATGTGACTGGTGCTATTGAGTCTTTTACTGCTGATGATGGCAGTGCAGCAGAAATGGTAATGCCTGGTGACCGGATTAAAATGACAGTTCTACTAATCAACCCAGTGGCCATTGAACAAGGTATGCGTTTTGCCATTCGTGAAGGTGGGAGGACTATTGGTGCTGGTGTTGTTTCTAAAATTCTAGAGTAGAACAACTTTCTCAAAAATTAAGTGGCAGAAAAGTACTTATGTAAATTGATATTTGCTTTTCTGCTGCTTATTAATGAAAGTTAATTTTGCTCTAAATAATTGAGTCTAATACCAAGCATGATAAATGTTTGTTGCATAAGGTAAGAACATTAGTATGCAATGTCCATAGGTCAGGTAGAAGAAGGAAAAGGCTCTAGTTATCTA
>NZ_CEZPJD010000160.1:0-3609 GCF_983059655.1 Okeania sp. | reverse complement strand
CCTTTGCCCACAAAACGACGCATTTATTGTCTATTGCGATCGCCTCACGTTGATAAAGATTCACGAGAACACTTTGAAACTAGGACACATCGTAGAATTATAGATATTTATCAACCTTCATCAAAAACAATTGATGCGCTGATGAAGCTTGACTTACCTGCTGGTGTGGATATTGAAGTGAAGTTATAGCAACATTAGTCCATGGGTAGTTTCTACTCTAGAATTATTGAATGTACCCATGGCCTAAAATTATCCCCCGGACTTATATACATCTACTTTGTTGAATAAAGATTCTAAGACACTACAATTTTTTATGCTTCGTCCTCAATAATACAAATTTTTATCTCGATCCAGATGTAAAAATTCCCAAAAATCAAAAATTAGTAAGCCCATAGATATCTCAAGAATAGAAAAATCAGCTAAAGTATAAGAAGTATTAAGAAGCAAAACTTTATTTTAATGATGAAAGATGGCATCCCCTTCTGTAGCTGTTCGAGAACTTCCCCTATTTCCACTACCAGAAGTAGTATTATTTCCAGGTAGACCTCTACCACTACACATCTTTGAATTTCGCTATAGAATCATGATGAATACAGTTCTAGAAAGCGATAGTAGATTTGGAATTTTGATGTGGGATTCCACTCAAGACAGAGTTGTGGCCACTGGGTGTTGCGCTAAGATTGAGAACTACCAACGCTTACCTGATGATCGGATGAAGATTTTGACAGTAGGTGAGCAAAGATTTAGAGTTTTAGACACAATTAGAGAGAAACCTTATCTAGTTGGTTTAGTTGAGTGGATAGAAGATGATTCTTCAGAAAATACTCTTGGAGAGTTAGCAAATCAAGTTGAAGCTTTGCTAAAAGATGTAGTTCATCTTTCAGGTAAACTTATGGATCAGAGTATAGAATTGCCAACTGATATTCCTAGCTTGCCAAAAGAATTGTCATATTGGGTGGCTAGCAATCTCTATGGAGTAGCAACTGAACAGCAAGCTCTTTTGGAGATGCAAGATACTGCTACTAGGTTAGAAAGAGAAGTAGAAATTCTCACATCTACTCGTAATCATCTTGCAGCTAGAACTGTTCTGAAAGATACTTTAAAGTAAACTTTAGCAATGATGTTGTAGATTCAATGCTTTTGTTTAAAGAAAGTTATTATATAGAATATATAGCTCAATAATTGGTAGTGGGAATGTAAGCATTCAGCTATTAGCATTTTCTACAGATTGCTGCACAAACAGCTTTTAAATGTACAGGGCTTACTAAGGTTAGCTTGTTAACTTTTTCTTTTCTTCGGAATGCTGCGCAAACATAATTTTGAATTCTCTTTCCTAAGATAATAAGTTGATAACTGTTAATGTTAGCGAAGCTCCTCCGAAGGAGGAAAGAGGCAGCTCCTCTGAAAGAGATAGTTCCTTCGTAGGAGGCCAGCTGACTGCTGAGTGCTTATATGGGAATTAGGAAGCTACTTAGGGCTTGCTGATTAAATATAAAAGTATTGACCGATATTGGTTTGAGGCAATTTATGTCTGGAAAAAGTATGAACTTTTTCGGGTAGCAAAAGCCGAAAAATCGCTCTTACTATTTTTTGGGCCACCAACCCTGTTATTCCCATTTCTTCTACATTCTAACTACTGTCTACTCCCTACCCCAGCAAAAAGACTTTCCATACGCAAACTCTACTTAATTGTAGTTTCTGAATCACTTCCTAAGTCGAATTTTTTCATAAGCATTGCGATCGTGTCATAAAGTGCTTTTTTAGTAAACTAAGCAGCTAGTAAACTTCTCTCTTCTAACTTTGCCCAGTTGCTATAGTCTAATAATAATTTATGCATCAATCTTTTCTTCATTTTGAGTAAAATACTACCTAATAAATTATTACCTGTAGATAGCAAAATTGATTTGGGTATTTTGTTGAAAGGAGGAGGCAAAAATATTTGTAAGGCTAACTCTACTTTTCCCTCTAGAATAGTTTTCTTCTGAATTTTGATAGGTTGCATTGTACCATTGAGATTCAATTTAAAATGTTCATTAATAATTTCAATTCCTTTAAGTTCACAACCAACAGACTTTAATTTGACTACTCCTTCAGAAGTTGTCAAAATTTTCATGTCGATAATTGGTTCAATTTTCAACATAAAGAATTTCAGAGGGTTCATTTTCAAACGATATGTATCATTAGTTAATTTTTCTATACAATTAGGGTTTGCTAGAACTTCTACAATACGTTGTGGTTGACTTAAATAACTGTGAATACTTATAGACTGTTGTGGAACAGGTATATTAACAGATTGAGATGCAAAAAAATTATTGTACATAGTAGCTAGTAGAAGTAAGTAATTTTTATCAAAACCATTAATTACCTTATATTAGAATAGATTAAGTTTTGTAACAACTCCCGTCAAGCTTGAGTGGAAAGAACTAATTACTGCTAAATTAAACTGCCTGACTACCAGTAGATAAAACGGAACCTTGTTTGCTATTTGTTAATACTTCAGTTTCATCACAAGCCCATTTATGATAATCAGCTAATAGTTGATTGGTCAATCTTTGCTTAATTGTGATTAATACACTTTTGAGTAAACCATTACCAGTTGTTTCTAAAACTGGTAGAGGTGTTAACCATAATGGAGGAGGTAATTCTACCTTGACTTTTAAATCTGCTTTGCCTTTGAGATGAGTAACTCCTTTAATTTGGCAAGTCTCAAGAATACCAACTAGATTCAGGGTAAAACGCTGGTTAATATATTCTACGCCACGAATTTCACAACCCTCTGACTTTAGGTAAATTGTACCATTAGCACTCGCCCAAACCCGTATATCTACAGTTGGTTGAATAGTTAACATCATAAAGTGCAGTGGACGCATTTTCAGGCGGAAGGTATCTTTGTCTAACTGCTTTAATCTTGTTGGATCTACTAAAGCATTGATGAGGCGTTTCGGTTGACGAAGATAGTGATGAATAGGAACTTGTTGCTCAACTACGGGAATATCTACAGATTGAGATGCGTTAAATTTACTAATCATTATCTATATAAAAATCAATATTTTAATACCTAAATTTTATGAAATCTTCACATTTATTAATGTGACTTGAATCATACGGAGGTATTTGCTCCAGTTTAGCGATCGGCCAAGAGGGGGTTTAGGTAAAATTGAGTAATTCTAGTAATCATAACGGTTGATGGATGAGAACTCATTGAAGAAATGCAACTTAATTTTACGAAATGTAACTTATTCAGTTTTATAGAAATTGGCTTTTATCTAAAATCTAAAATAAAATGGAGATTCTATGACCGAAAAATTTTGCTCAATAGCCTCCTCTTTTCAGAGGATAAAAACGCAGTCGTTAGCGCAGCTTCGGAGCGACTCTCCTGGCCATATCCAATTGATCAAGAGAAAAGATAATATTCCTGATGTCAAGCCTCCTGCAATCAGGAGATACTGATAACTGATAACTGATAACTGATAACTGATATGACCATATCAATTGCACATCTTGGCCCTGCTGGTACTAATACCGAGACAGCAGCAGTGGCATTTGCTAATAAACTAAGTCAGTTTGGTCAAAAATCTTTTCTGTGTCCATATCCTAGTATTGCTCAAA
>NZ_CEZPJD010000159.1:0-12535 GCF_983059655.1 Okeania sp. | reverse complement strand
GGGGAGTAGGGGAGTGAGGGAGTAGGGGAGTGGGGGAGTAGGGGAGTGAGGGAGTAGGGAGTAGGGGAGTGGGGGAGTAGGGGAGATCGAGAAAGATTTGGTAATGGCGCTCAGATGGAACATTTTTTATCTAAATGTTGGCATTTATACCCGCGATCTCCTGTAAGGGTCGGTAAGGGCGAATGCCATTTGCTAACGCCAAGCTCCGCTAACGCCCCTAAATATGGTGTTTTCAAGGTGAATTTGCTTCAGTCCTGATAAATTTTTTCCCTCCTGACTCCTGACTCCTAATTCAACAGATTTTATACCTATGCTACCAGATTTGATATCATGCGTAATCGTAATTTAATATAGAATCTGGTTATATAGTATATAGTATATGTTTATAGCTATACTTCAATCTCCCCCACTCCCCACTCCCCCACTCCCTCACTCCCTTACTCCCCCACTTACCTGATGAAAATCACTCGAATTTCATTTTTAGATCGCCACCACTACCAGAAATTAGGAAGATGATAAAAATATAGAAGCTAAAAACAAAAATAAAAAAATACGAAAAATCAAATTATTATGAAACAAGCAATTAGACAACAAGCAATGCCAGGAATCCTCGGTGGATTAGGGCCACTAGCGCATATTGAATTTGAACGTCGTTTAATTGCTTTAAATGCAGAGCGAGGTGCTACCTTCGATAGCGATCATCCCGTTTCAATTCTAATCAATGCAACTGATATTCCAGACCGTACTCAAAGCTTGCTGGGAAACGCCCCAAGTTGTACTCCTTCGCTAGTGAAATATGGGAAAATACTACAAATGGCAGGAGCAAATTTTTTGGTAATTACCTGTAATACAGCTCATGGATTTTACGAAGCTGTACAATCTCAGTTAGATATTCCCTGGATTCATATGATGAATATCACTGCACAATTTATTAAAAGTCATTATCCTCATAGTCGCCGAGTAGGCATTTTATCAACAACAGGAACATTACAAGCTCAACTCTATCATAATAGTTTAAGCGCTTTAGGATTAACTGTGATCGCACCACCCATAGACTCTCCATTACAAAGAGATATTATGCATGCAATTTACAATCCTGTTTGGGGAATTAAAGCTACAGGAGTCGAAATTTTCCCACCGGCAATTTCAATTTTAGAAAATGCTATAGCTTGGTTAAAAGACCAAGGAGCAGAATTAGTCATTGCTGGATGTACTGAAATATCAGTAGTGTTGCCAAAACTCAGACTTCACTCTCTGATTAATATTGACCCCCTTGATATTCTTGCCAATCTGACTTTAGATTTAGTATTTGGCCATCAAGAAATTCCCACCATTAGACCCAACTTATCTACTCAAAAATTATACCAATTCACTTAAAAAATGTGACAAATAGTTGGTAATTCATCAAGTAAAATAATATAGCGCTTTTCAAATTAATGAACCACATCTTCACACATCAAACCTTATAGGGACGTTCCATTGAATGTCCCTACTGTGGTCTACTCAAATGAAAACTGCTGTAAGCTGAAATTATGGTAAAGTTGAGATTTCAAGTCACTAAAATATAACTTCTAACTTCTGACTTCTAACTTCTGACTTGCGCGTAGCCCTATTAATGCTGGCGATCGCTTATAATCAGCAACCGCTGCTGTAGCTGCAATTCCTGTGTGGACAATACCCAAAGTCCGGAAGGGATCGATAATTGGGTCTACCGCAATTAATAGTACCAGTATTGCTTCTAGTGGCAACCCCAAAGGCTGCAATACTAAATCTAATAATGTTAAAGTTAAAATTCCCGTCGCTCCTGCTGTTGCCATCCCTGCTAAAATGGAAGCAACAATAATAATTACAAAACTAGGTAAGTTTAATTGATGCTGATAAAGTTGGGCTACAAATACGGAAGTTGTGGCAAAATAAGCCACGGGACCGAATCTACAAACAGTAATTGCCAGAGGAATCACTAAATTAACTGTTTGTTTATCAAATTTCAGTAGCTCAGTTAAAGCAGAAATGGAAGACGGTAAACAGGTAAAACTACTCCTAGTTGCCAATGCTAAAATTGTTGGTTCTTTTAAACTAATCAAAACTTTCCACAAAGAACAATCTGCCTTTTGCCAAACAACAAGGGTGCTAACTACATAAATAATAAAAAATATTAAAATTGTCACGATCACAAAATTTTTCATAGCAGCTAAAATACCAAAACCTGTCGTCGCTATTTGGCTAGCTAAAAGACAACATAAACCCATGGGTAGGAATAAAATTATCCAATCAATTAACTTTTTTGAAGCTTTAAATATCGTTTCTAAAATGTTAAATACATCCTCCTTATAAGATTGCTTAAGGTATCCCATTGCCACACCAAAAACAATAGCAAAAAAAAGTATTTCCAGAGCCTTACCTTCACTTAAAGATGCAAAAATATTCTCAGGAACTAAATTAAATAAAAAAGATATTAAATTTATTTCTGGCTCGACAACTTCTTCAATAATTTCACCAGTAAGAGATACTTCTAAATCTAATTGAGATTTGTTAACAATTATACCCAAAGTAGTTAAACTTGAATCGTCTAAATTCCCTCCTGGATTAGTGAGTAATGTAACAATTACTCCAATTATACTTACGCCAATAAGTCCCAGGGAAAATACAATTAAAATACGTTTGACATATTTATTAGCATCCTGACTACCTATTAGTCTACCTACACTCATTGTTATTCCTGAAAATAACAAAGGTAAAACACACATTTTCAATAACTCAAGATAAAGATTGCCAAAAGGAGTTAACATTGCAGCTATATCTTTTTGAAAAATCCCTATATATAATCCTAATAAAATTCCAGGCAAAATACACCATGGATTACGCAAAACTTTAATTAATGAATAAAAATTGAATCCTTTGTTTTTTTTCATAATGAACAATTATAAAAATTTTTTATCTTTTTCTTTTTGGTTTAATACCAATTCCCAAAAGTAATTCTATACTTGGCAGAAACTTAAGTATATTCAATTCCGTAACGGTTTTAACCAGAGGTAATTATCAATTATCAATTATCAATTAATGAATTCTTCCTTCTTCAATTAAATTTATCTGCACTAGATGTTTCTAATAACTCAGAATACTCATCCAATAAACTCTTAACACTATAATGATTATTAGTAATTTGTAGATATAAATTAACAAATTCTAACAAGTGATTGCTAGACCATGGCAGAGCAATTGCTATCGGATCTTGAGTATCTGTTAAGGCAACAGTTTGAAAATTCAAAGCCACATTTGGTTGATTTATAACAATCTTTTTTACTTCTAATTCATCCCGGTATGCTGCTAATATATCTCCTCGAATAGCACCTTTTACAACTTCTTCCCAACTCGGATATGTCACAATTGTAGCCTTGGGAAATTTCTGTTTGGCAAATCCCTCATAGGAAGAACCATTAATTACTCCAATCTTGCCTTCAAAATCCCTCAAAAATTCTACTGTTTCTTTATTTTTAGCTGCTTTAGTTAATTGTATTCGGTTCAGTAACAAACCCTGGCGCATCGTCAAATAAGGATGAGAAAAAGAAATTATCTTAGCTCTATTCAAAGTTTGACTAAGTTTAGAAATTCCTAAATCTGCTTGACCTATATCAACAAATTCAACCACTTCATTAAAAGTTTTAGCACTACGATTAATCTGAAGTTCAACCCCTAAAGCTTCAGCCAAACCTCTGGCAATTTTAATATCTAATCCTTCCAATTCACCCCTTTTATTTTCAACAAAAAAAGGTGAATTATCATACTCTGTCATCACAACAATTAATTCACCTCGGTCAACAATTTTTTGTATTTCTGGAGATAGCAACTGTGCTGAGGAAGATTTTTGGGGAGAGTTGCTAGTATTTCCTCGAAGCAAAGTCCAAGTTTTTTCATCAACTATTGCTGTTGCTTCTAACCCCAGACTAATTTGAAAGTTATAAACAGCTTCCTGAGTTTGTTCTCCATAAATTCCATCTATAGCTCCGGGATAATAACCTTTTTGTTTTAATCTAGTTTGTAACTGAATAACATCATATTCTTCATTATTTTCAGTTACTTGTGAACCCAAAGTATTTACATTCTGAATATCTTTTGTATTTCTAATCTCAGCAATTTTTTCACCTGCTTCGAGGGAAACAGAATTGGCGGAATCTTCTGTTTTTATAAAAGTTGTAAAAATAACAATTATTCCGAAAGCAACCAGAGTTAATTTGACAATTAAATATATTATTTTAGAGAATTTATTCATGAAATATTTCCTGATAAAAAAATAGTGTCTCAAGCCTCTAAGTCTCTCCTTTTAAGGGTATGAACAAAGTAAACTTAAGTATTTCAAGCCTCTGATTTTTCTACGGAATGCTGCGCAAACAGCAGTCAGTACTGATAACTAAAATGACTCCTCGCAATATTTAGTAATACCATAATTTTTGATATCTTCTAATACTAACCTTCATAGGTAAGCGTAGATTTTTAGACATCATAATTTGGCATTACATATCATAAAAAAGTGAACTTGTCAACTTTCCGGAAAAAAGTTTTAGATGAGATATTTTATCTATTTTGACAACTCTCAGGACTTAGGCAAAAGACAAAATTATACACCATTTGTAGGGGTTAACATAGGACTTTTTTTACGTTGAATCGGGGAGATAAACCTCTCCTAAACTATCCGGCGCAATAGTTGCTGGCGATTTAAGCCAAGGTCATTTCAGTTATCAACACCTCTGCAATAAGGGGCTTGACATAAGGAATATTCTCTTTTTTTTATCCCCTTGCAGCAATTTTCAAGTTGATGAACCACATCTTCACAAACAAAACCTTGTAGGGACGTTCCATGGAACGTCCCTACTGTGATCTACCCAAATAAAAATCGCTGTAAAAAGGGAGGCTTTAGACCACAATTTCTCGGTCAAAAAGCTGAATAGCTGATAGCTAGTTAAACTTGCTACACATATAGCCTAGATTTGCTAAAATCCTTTTAAAGTTTTCAGAGCAAACTTTTGTACTTGCTCATCTAAGTCATTTTCGGCTCGATCGCACAATATCTGGAAAATTTGAGTCTTTTCTTGATATTGTTCAAGAATTACCTCTAACGCAGTTTGCCGCGGGTTCTCTTCCCATTCTTCCTGGCGTACAAATGGATCGGAGTATGTGCGAGTACAGAAAAATTCAAACATTCCAGGATCGTCATGCCAACCTAAAGCTAACTGCTGTATTGCTGAACGTCGTACATAAAAATTCTCATCAGACTCAGCTAGTTTTTTGAGCATAATAACCGCACAAGGATCATTTTTTCCGAGCAGAGCAAATAATTCTAAAGCAGTTTGTCGCACATAAAAACTACGATCGCCCATAGCTACTTGTTTGATAATTGCTATCGCTTCAGGATCGTGTTGCCAACAAATACCTAACTCAACCACTGCTGTTTGTCGGACGCACACATCCTCATCAGAAATAGCTAATTTTTTAAATAACGCTAATGTCTCAGGGTGATGCTTCCAACCGAGAGCTAATTGCTGCATTGCGGTTTGTCGT
Source organism: Okeania sp. (assembly GCF_983059655.1). NCBI lineage: Bacteria > Bacillati > Cyanobacteriota > Cyanophyceae > Oscillatoriales > Microcoleaceae > Okeania > Okeania sp. Next base: position 6,979 of record NZ_CEZPJD010000159.1, on the reverse strand, counting down.
ACCTCTCCTTCATCTGTAGACTCAACCCTTTGTTTGAGAATAGTCAAAGTATCAGGATCGTCTTTCCAACCGAGAGTTAATTGTTGCATTGCTAGCTGTTGTAAATCTGGGCATTGAGCTGATACTGCCAACTTTTTGATAGCAGATATGGTCTCAGGATCATCCTTCCATCCGATAGCTAATTGCAGTACTGCTGACTGTTGTAACTGTGAACAACTGCCAGACGCAACCAGTTGTTTGATAATATCTAGAGTATCAGGATCGTCTTTCCAGTCTGTAGCTAACTGTTCCATAGTTGCTTGTTGCACATCAGAAGACGGATCGTCAACTGCTTGTTGTTTGAGCCAAGCTAAGATATTAGGATCATCCTTACCATCATTGCCTAATTTAACTACTGCTGCTACTCGCACATCTGAACATTGATCGGATACAGCAATTTTTTGCAGAGTTGCCAAAGTATCATGGTTATTTTTCCAAGTAGTAACTAACAATTCCATTGCTGCTATGCGTACTTCTGAAAAATTATCCGACAATGCTGCTTGCTTAATGGTAGCGATCGCCTCTGGGTCATCTTTCCAACCTGTAACCAACAATTCCATTGCTGCAATTTGTACATCATGGCGATCGTCAGACAAAGCAACTTTTTTGACTACTGCAAAGGTATCAGGATCGTCATGCCAGGCAGTAGATAGTTGTTCAACCGCTAATTTCCTAGCGTGCCAACAGTCATCTTTGAAAACGACTTGCTTGAGAATACTCAAAGTATCAGGGTCATCTTTCCAACCGATAGATAATTCTCGTATTGCAGCCACTCGTGCATCGGAGTTAGACAGAGCCAATCTTTTCAGGAGAGCTAAAACACTAGGTTCGTCTTTCCAGCCAACAGTTAATTGTGCTACTGCTATCTCTCCCACTACCCAACAGTCAGGAGACTCCGCCTGTTGCTTGAGAAAAGTCAACACATCTGGGTCATGTTGCCAAAATGCACCCAACTGTACCACTGCCAGCTCTCGCATCCGCCAACATTCATCTGACTGCACAACTTGTTTGAGAATAGCTACTGTATCAGACTCTTTTTGCCAGTTTTTGATCAAGTAACCCATTGCTGCTTTTCGTACTTCTGAAGCTGTGTCTGATATCGCCAACTTTTTCATAATAGCTACTGTATCAGAATTTTCCCTCCAATCTTTGACTAACTGTTCCACTGCTGCCAGTCGGACATGAGAACATTGGTCAAATTCTGCCAGTTGTTTGAGGGTTAAGAGCGTATCTGGATCGTTCCCCAAATTTTCTGCTAGTTGACTCATTGCAGCTCGCCGTACCTCTGAAGCTTGAGCAGACAAAGCCAATTGTTTCAAAATATTTCCAGTATCAATGTCATCTTTTGCCAGTTTAGCTAACTTGAATACTGCTTCTGAAGCCACATAGGGGCTTGGATCGGACATTGCCATTCCTTTGAGCCAAGCTAAAGTCTTACTATCGTATTTCCCATCTTGATTTAACTTTTCTATGATGGTTAAACGTACTCCCCAATGTTTATCTGATTCTGCCCTTTGTCTGAGCCAAGTTAGAGTATGTATATCTTGCCAACCTTCAGCTAAAAGCTCTACTGCTGTTTCCCGTAAAGCTTCATCAACATCGGAGACAGCTCGTTGTTTCAAGAATGCTAGAGTTTCTGGTTCATTTTGCCAGTTTTGGGCTAACTGTTTTAGTGCTGCATAACGTACATTTGAGGAACGATATTGATCTGCCAAAATCAGTTGTTTCAGGAAAGCGATCGTATTTGGATCGTCATGCCAACCTGTAGTTAATTGAGTAAGTATAGCTTCTTGCACCCACCAATATTCATTGTTAGATACTACGAATTGTTTGAGAAAAGGTAATATACTAGGCTCGTTTTGCCAACCTTGGACAAGATATTCTGCTGCAGCTCTCCGCACATCTGGACATTGATCGGATATAGCTAATTGTTTAAGAATAGCTACAGTACCCGGGTTATTTTTCCATTCTATGGCTAGTTCTTCCAATGCTGCTATTCGCTTTTCTGGGTCTTCGTTAAATACTACTTGACGTTTGAGGGAAGATAAAGTTTGAGAGTCATTTTTGAGCATTATCATAGTGGCCTATTGTAAGTTAATAGTTTTTTAGCTTTACTTGTAAATTTGGATATTTGTAGGGAAAGTTTCACAAACTCGATCTATTATAAGCTAAATTACTTAATAAATAAAATGATATAGAATTTCATCTTGAAATATATTTTATATAGACTAATAATTGTACAGTCACGTATAGGCTAATTCCTGAAATTAGAGAACTCAGGAAGATATGTCCAACTAGTTGCCTATACATCAATTTTGCCTATAGGTTCAACAGGAAAGATATTACTTAGTATTAATAGACATTTCTAGAAAATAGGGAGTATGTGAAAATAATTAATGATTTATTTACGGAAATTAATTTTACTTTTTATTATTGTATATTTCTAATAATTGCATCACGCAATCTGTAAGTAAGTGATAGGCATCACTGCTTGAAAAAATCAAAATATAGGTATAGTATGCTATTGTGTAAATAATTGCAGAAGTGCGATCGCAGCTCTAAGGCAGAGAATATATCTACTCACGATGCTTTAGGCGCTAACACTTTTAGGACTGGCGAAGTATAAAGAATTTTTGTCATTTTGACCTACAGGAAAGCAACCTCAAATCCTAGTTTTTTGTGCTTCATGTGTAAGCCCTGACTTTGTTTTTAAGTTATAAATTCTTGCTTGATTTTTTGGCTTTTCTAATGTTAATTTAGGGTTGTTTCAAAATCTTTAATTTATTGCTGAAACTTTAGTGATTTTAGAGAGTGTTTATCAAATAAATATTATATCCCATAATAGGATACCAATATCGTTACATAATTCACACTTCCTAAAGGAAGAAGAACGAATTTCTATTCTTAATTCCAGAATATATATATTCAACAATTAATAATTAATATAGTGTTTTCCAAGGTCATGAGGTACAGTTATATTTTTGTCTTTTTATTCCCTGTTCCCTCAAGCCTAAAATTTTGTACCTCACGAATATAGTAATTGCTATAATTACCTCTTTTTTTCTAAGGAGAGGTTTGACGCGGTAGGAAAAATTTTTTCTTTTTTCTCCTTTAAAAGAGAGGCTTTAGACCAAGATTTTTCGGTAAGTGTGCCGTTACACTTCATTTAATTTGTTAGAACTATATGACAATAATATATTACTTTTTTCATACTAAAATTTATTTTAATTAATAATTAACAGTTGAAATAAACATTATTTATCCTAAATTTTTCCTAAAATATCAATATAAATCTTGAAATATAACTATGCGAGAACTTTATCCACCCATCCAACCCCATCAAACAGGCAATCTCAAAGTTTCCGAGATTCACACTATTTATTATGAAGAATGTGGTAACCCCCAAGGTAAACCAGTAATATTTTTACATGGTGGACCAGGTGGCGGAATTCTGCCTCTTTATCGTCAATATTTTGACCCCAAAAAATGGCGGATTATTCTATTCGATCAACGAGGTTGTGGCCGTAGCACTCCCCATGCTGAACTATCTCAAAATACTACCTGGGATTTAGTCAGCGATATAGAAAAACTACGAGTTCATCTCAGTATTGAAAAATGGGTTGTTTTTGGAGGTAGTTGGGGAAGTACTCTAGCATTAGCTTATAGTCAAACTCATCCAGAAAATTGTATAGGCTTAATTTTACGAGGTATTTTTATGGTGCGCCCGAAAGAAATTTCTTGGTTTTATCAAGAGGGTGCCAGTAATATTTTTCCTGATGCTTGGGAGGAATATTTAAAACCTATTCCTATAGAAGAAAGAGGTGATTTAGTTAAGGCTTATTACCAAAGATTAACCAGTGCAGATGAAAAAGTTCGATTAGAAGCAGCACGTGCTTGGTCAATTTGGGAAGGAAGTACAAGTAAATTAATTCCAAATCCAAATGTATCACAAAAGTTTGGGGATAGCTATTTTGCTTTAGCTTTTGCTAGAATAGAATGTCATTATTTCATTAATAAATGTTTTTTTGAACATGAAGAACAGTTATTAAGAAATGTCGATAAAATCCGGCATATTCCAGGAGTAATCGTACAAGGAAGATATGATATTGTTTGTCCGATGGTATCAGCTTGGGAATTACATAAAGCTTGGCCAGAAGCTGAATTTATTGTAGTGCCAGATGCCGGACATTCAGTTTCTGAACCAGGAATTATCAATGCTCTAATTAAGGCAACTGATAAGTTAGCAATTCTATAAAAAAATAGGGGCGGTTTACTTGATAATTGCCAGTCTATATTCTTGTTAAACTCTAAAGGTGTTAGGTTTTAAGTGACGGAGTAAATTTTTTTCACCTAAAGCCTAAAACCTGATTCAATTTAACTTTCAATAATTCAAATCATTGCTGAAAATTCATACTTTCTTTTATTCTGAAACATTATAATATTATTAGTAATGAAAAGTTGGGCATAATTTTGTAGTTTATTTCCTTATTCAGTATATTAATTTAGCATCTCCCAAGGTTGTGAGGTACAGTTATCTTTTTGTCTTTTTATTCCCAGATCGGGTGTTCCCTCAAACCTAAAATTTTGTACCTCATAAGCATGGGAATTTTTATAAATAGATATTAAACACAAAAATCATTCTAAACAAAACCACCAAACACTGCCAGTTTATAATATTTCCAAGGTACAGTTACAGGTATAAAATTAGCTGTTGTTAACATCTCCAAATGGGCAGATAAGCTAGCTAATTGGTCTTGATTAGAATAACCATGAGTGCTGCCAGTCCCCATTTTGGCACAAACCTCTGCTAAAGTAGTTCCTTGACTTATTGCCCACTCCTGCTGTATTTCTTTAAAAACCTCTGTTAATTCTATAGTTGCAGGCAAAACAGGATCGGCATTCCAAAAACAGCCTCCAGAATTTAAGCTTTTGCTAATCTTTTGAAATAATTTTAATTTCATACTATCACTCAGATGATGAATAGCCAGAGATGATACACAAGCATTAAAACCATCACCGATAGGAGATAACACATCAGCATTATTTGCCCACTCACCAAAATCCATTTCTATTTCAGTCCACCTATTTGTATACCCAGCAGCATCAATCTTAGTTTTGGCAAATTCTAGCATCCGTGGAGAATAATCCACCCCTACTATGTGTGCGTTAGGATATTTATGCAATAGCTTTAAACTTAGTTCCCCAGTACCACAACCAAGTTCCAAAATGCGATCGCAATTTTTTGGTACACAACGCACTATGACATCCAACATTTCATCGTATCGTGGTAATAAGTGTCGAATACCTGTGTCAAAATTAACAGGATGACTGAATACCTCTCCTGGAAAAATATTTTGTTTTTCTAAAGGTAAATCTTGAGAGTCGAAAAAATTTGTTAAGTTGCTTTCTGGATTAAGATTTTCCATCAGGATTAATTAATATGAGACCATAGCTTTAGATATCTTAACAAATTATGTTTTTCTAGCTATAATTGATTAAGAAAATTAAAGTGTAATTAATACTAATTCAATAAAATAATGTTACAAATGAATGATTAAAAATCCTTGTCAGGTATAGACTTTTCCATAGCAGCCATTTTGAAAATTGGCATAACAGATTTTTAAATTAGATGAGGTACACCAGCGCCAATAAGTGCAAGGATGTCATCTCACTAACTGTATAAAACCTTAAGCATTTTGACTTATATAGCGCAACAAATTTTTTTTAGTTTGGGTATTATGTGTAAACTCATTCATAGAGTAAAAACTTTATTCATCCAACAACTCTACAAACATACAGCATTAGTTAGGACTTACGCAGATACGCTATATATAGTACTCATAACTATTGGATAATAGTTACTGGACTCTATACACAGTGTCTTTGCGTAAGTCCTGATTAGTGTTAAGCATAATGTTCTGCATAGGTATTATTGTTGGTCTTTGGAATACACATCGTCTCTCATCTAAGCTAATTAGCTCGCAGGTACTGCAAAATGCCAGCCACTATGCCGAGACTATCCAAGCAGCTCGTACACTTTATTCAGAAGTAGTAACTCGTGCTAAAACAGTTGAAGGTGTTAGTATCACTCACGACTATAAAAGCATATAAGGAGGAATTCCTATACCAGTAACATTTTTGATTGAATTAGGTCAATACATCCAACTTGAAAATCCAGGAATGTCAGTCCGTCTCTACAGCAACTATCCTTTTCCCTCGCGTCAAGCAGAAGGTGGCCCAGAGACAATTTTGAAGTCAAAGCAATCCGCTATTTAGAAAAAAAACCTAACTCAGAATTTTATCGATTTGTAAAATTTCAGGGGCGTCCTTCATTTCGATATGCTCAAGCAGATATTATGAAACCAAGCTGCGTTAGTTGTCATAATAACCACCCAGATAGTCCTAAAAAGGATTGGAAAGTCGGAGATGTTAGAGGTGTTTTGGAAATTACTCAACCACTCGATCGCATCATTAAGACAACTAATGCTGGATTACGAGATACATTTTTGACTTTAGCAGGATTGTCTGTATTAGGAATTATTGGCTTGACTTTAGTAATTAGCAAACTTCGACAGACTTCAAAAGAATTGGAGAAACGCGTAATTGAGCGCACAGCAGAATTAGCTACAGAAAAGGAAAAGTCAGAATCTCTACTACTAAATATTTTACCAGAACAAATAGCGCAAAGACTAAAGCAAGGACATCATCAAATTGCTGACGGATTTGCAGAAGTGACAATCCCATTTGCTGATATTGTTGGTTTTACTCAACTATCACAAGAAATTCTACCAGAAGATTTAGTAATATTGCTCAATAAAATTTTTTCAGAATTCGATTGGTTGAGCGATCGCCACGGGTTAGAAAAAATTAAAACTATCGGAGATGCTTATATCCCACATTCCGCACTTCAAAATGTAGTATACAAATAGAGTGAGAGAAG
>NZ_CEZPJD010000158.1:0-12547 GCF_983059655.1 Okeania sp. | reverse complement strand
ATTTTAGGAGAAATAAAAGCAATGCTAAAAACAGTAACAATTCAAAATAAGACTTTTACTGCTAAAGAGAAAAGCTTAGTATTGTGGTTTGATGAAGTTAGTATTAATGACATTCCTTTAGTTGGAGGTAAAAACGCATCTTTAGGAGAAATGATGCAACAACTTACCCCCAAAAATATCAATATTCCTAATGGTTTCGCTACTACTGCTTACGCCTATCGTTGCTTTATCAAATCTGCTGGTTTAGAAGTCAAACTGCGCCAAATATTTGCCGACCTTGACGTTGAAGATATGAAAAATTTGCAACAACGGGGTAAAAAAGCACGAGCATTGATAATGAATACACCCTTTCCAGCAGAACTCGAAAAAGCGATCGCCCTCAGCTACGAAACTCTTTGCTATCTCTACGGTCAAGACACAGATGTTGCTGTACGTTCCAGTGCCACCGCCGAAGATTTACCAGATGCCAGTTTTGCCGGGCAACAGGAAACTTACCTCCATATTCACGGGGTTAAAAGTGTACTCAAAGCGGCTCATAAATGTTTCGCATCAGTATTCACCGACCGTGCTATCTCTTACCGCACTCTCAAAGGTTTCGACCACTTCGATGTTGCTCTCTCAGTTGGCATTCAAAAAATGGTGCGTTCCGACCTTGCTACCTCTGGTGTTATGTTTTCCATAGATACCGAAACTGGATTCAAAAATGCTGCCCTAATTACAGCAGCTTATGGTTTAGGGGAAAATGTGGTACAAGGTGCAGTTAACCCCGATGAATATCTAGTATTTAAACCAACTCTTAGGGAAGGTTTCCATACTATTCTCAACAAACGTCTGGGTACTAAAGCTATCAAAATGGTTTATGATGGCGGTAATTCGATTAAAAACATACCCGTGCCAGAGGAACAGCAACAACAGTTTGCTCTCAGTGATGATGAAATTCTGCAACTTGCTCATTGGGCAGTAATTATCGAAGACCATTATTCCCAAGTGCGCGGTAGCTACACACCGATGGATATTGAATGGGCAAAAGATGGCATCACTGAGAATTTATATATAGTTCAGGCGCGACCAGAAACGGTGCAATCTCAAAAATCTGAGAATATACTGCGTAGTTATCAGTTGCAGGAGAAAGGGAAAGTGTTGTTAACAGGTCGCGCTGTGGGTCAGGCGATCGGTCAAGGGAAAGTGCGCGTAATTCTGGATACGGATAACATTTCTGAGTTTCAACCAGGGGAAGTATTAGTCACTAACAAAACTGACCCCGACTGGGAACCCATTATGAAAAAGGCTAGCGCTATAGTTACTAATCAAGGTGGGCGTACTTGTCATGCTGCAATTATTGCCCGGGAGATGGGTATTCCGGCAATTGTTGGTTGTGAAAATGCTACGAAACTATTGTACAATAGTCAGGTGGTAACTGTTGACTGTGCTGAGGGAGAAGTGGGGATAGTTTATGATGGGTTGCTCCCGTTTGAGGTTGTGGAAACAGTATTGGATGATTTGCCTGAAACTCGCACTCGCATTTTGATGAATGTGGGCAACCCAGAGGAAGCTTTTCGGTTATCGGCACTTCCTGTTGATGGTGTGGGTTTGGCTAGATTGGAGTTTGTAATTGCTAATCATATTGGGGTGCATCCTTTAGCATTGCTCAACTTTGACGAAGTGGAAGATGAGGCGGAAAAGGCACAAATTGCTGATTTGACTATGGGATATGAAAATAAGGCAGATTTCTTTATCGATCGCCTAGCTTATGGGATGGGAGCGATCGCTGCTGCTTTTTATCCGAAACCTGTGATTGTGCGGATGAGCGATTTTAAGAGTAATGAATACGCTAATTTATTGGGAGGGAAACAGTTTGAACCTGATGAAGAAAATCCGATGATTGGTTGGCGGGGTGCATCTCGTTATTATCATCCTAAATATCGGGAAGCTTTTGGTTTGGAATGTCTGGCGCTGAAGCGAGTGCGGGATATAATGGGATTGGCAAATGTAATTCCGATGATTCCGTTTTGTCGTACACCTCAAGAAGGAATGAAGGTTTTAGGGGAGATGGCTAAGTATGGTTTGGAGAGGGGTGAGAATGGTTTGCAGGTTTATGTGATGTGTGAGTTACCCAGTAATGTGATTTTAATGGAACAGTTTGCTCAAGTGTTTGATGGATTTTCTATTGGGTCGAATGATTTGACTCAGTTGATATTGGGTTTAGACCGAGATTCGGCATTGGTAGCAGATATTTTTGACGAACGCCATGATGCTGTGAGGCGAATGATTAAGATTGCGATTACTATTGCTCATGAGTGTGGGCGTAAGATTGGTATTTGTGGTCAGGCTCCGAGCGATTATCCTGAATTTGCGAAGTTGTTGGTGGAGTTGGGGATTGATTCTATTAGTTTGAATCCTGATTCTGTTTTGAAGACTCGGTTTGAGGTGGCGAAGTTGGAGAAGTTAATTAGGGCTTGCTGAAAAAGTCTTTTTCAGGAGTAAGGGAGCGGGGGAGTAGGGGAGTAGGGGAGAATAGAATTTATAGAGGAGGTAGTCGGATATATTTATCCCTTGATTTTTCTGTAATTCCCCCTGCCTTTTATACATAGAATTTGACCAGGAACACCACCCCAGAGCCAAGCAGAAATCCAAACATTCACATCTAAAACAACTTTCATTTCTTAAACTTATGTTCCTGTCGTACTTCTTTTACCATTTCACTAATTTCCTGGAGAGAAGGCTGATTTGGGTCTGGTCCTAATTCTTCAATGTGCCGAAACCAATCATTTAAGTCTTGGGGTTGCTGAATTTTTTGGAATATTATTGAGTCTTCTGCAATGGAAACTTTATATCTATCCCCTGGTTTAATCTGGTGCTTAATTTTTGGTGGTAGTTCTAGTTTACCATCTGCTGTAATGCTAACAATAATATCTGTATCCATAATTAATGGCTCCTAACATTTCTGGGAAATATAGTACATAGTTAAATTTATAGCAGTTTCTTCAATTAGCAAAATTTCCTTAATTTTTTAGTAAAGAGGTATGGAAATCAAGGTATAATAGAATATAAAATAGCCTAAATTTTAAAGATCATAGATGTATCTGCGCGAATGTTTTATTGAAAATGTCGGACCGATTAGTGAGCTAGATATTTCGTTAAGCTTAGATGATTCGGGAAATCCAAAACCGTTAATTTTGGTAGGTAAAAATGGAACGGGAAAAACTATTTTATTAGCTTATATTCTTGATGCACTAGCAGAGTTAGCAAAGAAGAAGTTTCCCGACATAGCTATAGGACAGCAGCTTGGCCATAGTCCATTTATCAAAGTAACTAGCCGTGGAGATATTCGTTTTTTATCTGGAAATAGCCTTAGTCTCCTAGAATTCTCTGATGGGGAGAATAAGTTTTGTTATGTAGAAAAAATTGGTAAAATCGATCCAAATAAATACATTAAAAAGCTAAAAAAAAGATTTTAGAAGGGTCTAAACCTTTAATATTGACAGAGGGGAAAACAGATGTTGTATATATCAAAACAGCCTTGGAATTGTTAGGGCATCAAGATTTATTAGAGCAGTTAGAAATTGATGAAGTTGGCAAAAAAGGAAAAGATGGGGGGAAAAGCCACTTGGATGTTGCAAAAAAATTTCTGGAGACTAATCAGATTCACTTTACCCGAAAAGAGTTGCTTCTTTATGACTGTGAGACAAGAAAACAAAAGGAAAAAGTTGGTTCTATATTCACTCGTTGTATACCTGAGAATACTGATAATATCACAAGCAAAAAAGGTATTGAAAATCTTTTCCCAGTCGAATTATTTGAAGACAGGTTTGAGGAAGATATCCCTAAAATAAGTGACTATGGTAAGAAATATACTATTCCAAAGTTTAATAAGATGAAATTCTGTGAATATATCTGTCAAAAAAGACGAGAAAAGGATGATTTTCTTAAGTTTGAAGAACTGCTAATACCAATTATTGAGGAGTTTCTTGAAATTTAGATGGGGAAAGATATTTATAACTAAATGTTGGGTTTCGCTGTCGCTCTACCCAACCTACATCAAAATATTAATTATTAGAACTAATTCTATTTCAAAAAATAATTCGCCGTTATTTCCAAATTTACCTAACATTATATTCTGCCACAAGCTCCTGTTTCATTAAGTCGATAAATAGCGACTTTGACTGTACCATCTGGGTAAAGGGTGCGGACTTTTTGAATTAAGTTTTCTAAGGATGAGTCGATCGTATATTCTTGAGTGTCTGGATCGACTGCTATAAAATGGTTGTAATATTTGTCTGTTAATTGAGGGCGAAGTTTTTCAAAGACTTTTCGACAGCGATCGCTAAATTCTGCTTTGATAGCTTTGCGTCTTGCTATTTCTTGAGAAGGTAATGTCTTTCCAGGGAATAATCTTGTCCGAAATTTTTGAGTTCTTTTTTTTGGTAAAGCGATCGCTTCTTTTTCTCTGTCCATAATTAATGATTCCTGGATTGTATGTGTCAACTTATTTAATATGAATTATACTACTGTCTACTTAAGATTGACAAAAAAGATAAATGTTGGGTTTCGCTGTCGCTCTACCCAACCTACAGAAAATTGTTAGTTACTTAGAATGTCTTTCTAATGCTAATTGAATTAAACAGTCTACTAACTCAGAAAAAGGAATTCCACTAGCTTTCCAAAGCATAGGATACATACTTGTAGAAGTAAAACCAGGCATCGTATTAATTTCATTAATAAAAATTTCCCCTGTTTTCTCTACATAGAAAAAGTCAACCCTCGCTAAACCTGCAGCATCTACAGCTAAAAATGCTTGAGTTGCCATTTCTTGAATTTGAGCAGCGATCGCTTCACTGACTCGCGCTGGAATAAATAAGTCCGCTTTTCCTTTTGTATACTTAGTTTCATAATCATAAAAATCACTGTCAAAAGTAATCTCTCCCACCACAGAAGCTTTCGGCAAATCATTCCCCAGCACCGCACATTCCAACTCTCTAGCTTCCACTCCCGCTTCAATAATAATACGACGGTCATAACTAGCAGCATTATCCAAGGCCGTTTCCAATTCCGCTCGCGACCGCACCTTAGCAATACCCACTGATGAGCCTAAATTGGCAGGTTTAACAAAACAGGGATATCCCAAAGCTGCCTCAATATCATCGCACAATTTGGGAAACACACAAGGATTAGACCAAATCTGCGATCGCGTCACTGCCTGATATTTTACCTGGGGCAAACCTGCTTGAGCAAAAGCCATTTTCATCGCGATCTTATCCATACCCATTGCTGACCCCAAAACCCCAGACCCCACAAACGGAACCTGCATTAACTTCAGTAGGCCCTGTATGGTACCATCTTCGCCATTGGGGCCGTGAAGCACTGGAAACCACACATCTACTTGGGCGGTTTGAGGAGGAGTTTGCCACAGGTTAGACGAGGTTTGAGAAACTAGAGAGGAGGTGGTTTCAGTCTCAGAATTATCATCTGTAAGCTGAGATGATGGTAGGTTACCAGACTCTAGAACTTGTTGAGAAAAATCAGTTGGTTGCCAACGACCATCTTTTTGGATGTAAATTGGCATTAATTCGTATTTGTCTGTATTTTGACCTTGAGTTAAAGCAGTAGCGATCGCTTTTGCAGAATTCAGGGATACTTCATGTTCCCCGGAACAACCACCAAATAATAAACCTACTCGTAATTTTGTCATTATTTAGATTCCTTGAACATAATTTTATTGCTGATAGATTATCATATTCAGGTTAATCAGTCATTATCAGAAAAATTCAGGAAAATTTATTTCTATCTTGATTCTTGACTATACCTATTGCAAAAGTCAAAATTAAATCTTTTTTCCTCCTTTTATTTGATGTTAACTGTGTCTTTCTCGATCTTAATAGTTGGTGTTAAAAATTTAACATTCCTTTGTTTTTAATTTCCTATATATTGAGGTTAAGTATTCCAGAAGGTAAGCATTCAGCCATCGGCTATCAGCTATTGCTTTTAATTTTAGGACAAAAGCTTTATTCATTGTCTTACTACAAAATTTGCTTCCCTTGCTCTTAAAGTGAGTTGTTAATTTAACAACTGTCCCATAAGTAGAGAATCTTGTTGCTGATAGCTGACAGCTAATAGCTGAATGCTTACTCCAGAAGTTTTAAATTTACCTTATTTTTCCTGTGAAAAAAATATTTTTTAGCTTAATAATCAGCAATTTATGAAAGATGTAAATCTCTGCCATTATTTATTAATAATACATCTGGTTAAAATCCAAAATAAAATTAATTATTATCCATAAATTATCAATTATTTTCCCCTACTCCCTACTCCCTACTCCCTACTCCCTACTCCCTCTTTTCTGGATAACTGATTATCTTACATAAAATCAAGAGGCCATATAGAAAATAAATTCTTCAAAATTTAAGATTATATTCATTGGAGTCAACAGTGTAGATGTGATATATAAAATTAGATAGTCGATAATCATATATTTAGGAGCTAATAATGATGGCTAAAGACGAATTTCAGATGTTGACACAGCAACGTAATGCTAAACTTTCTGCTGTTCTGATCGAAATAATTGATAGTGAATGGAATCGAGTTAGTAGGCAATTAGATGCTCTTGATACTGATTCTAATGATGTTACGAAAGCAGCAATTTTAGTGGGACAATTTCAAATATTAGATAAGTTGAGGTTAGCATTATCTGAAGGCAGTCTAAGTTCTGATTATGAAATAGAAGCTATATGGCGTTCAAAATTAATTCAGCGTGTTACAGAAGGTTTTAATTTAGATTTAGATACTCGTACTCCACCTCGTCAATATAAGAGTATAGCACAACAGCTGGCAGAAGCTTGTGGACTAGAAGTTATTATTGATTAATTCTACAAATATAGATGTTATAATTTGATTAAGATTAACTAATTATTTAAACAAGTAGCCCGGTGAGTTGTAGAGGTAACAACTTCCGGGCTAAATTATAATTTTGCTTAATCGTATTTATTAATAAGAGTAAAGACACTGATGGAAACTAATACTAACAAATTTAATTCAGATATTATTCGACAGTGGGCTAATTTAATAGGAATTATTGCTGCTTTTTTTCTGAATGTTTATGTTAATCTTGCACCTCCTGGTGGCAAAACTATTGGTGAAATTTCTAACACTGTATTTCAGGATGTTTTGATTATTCCGGCTAGTTATGCTTTTGCAATTTGGGGATTAATTTATTTGGGTTTAATTAGTTTTGGAATTTATCAAGTATTACCAGCACAAAGAGAAAATCCTATTTTACAGAGATGTGGATATTTTTTAGTAGGTGCTAGTATCGCACAAATTGTCTGGGTATTTTTATTTCAATTTCAATTATTTACTCTTTCAGTTTTGGCAATGTTATGTATTTTAGGTTGTTTAATTTGCCTATATCTAAGTTTAGGAATTAGTTATGAAAGAGTGCCCAAAAAGGATAAATGGTTAGTTCATCATCCTATTAGTATATATTTTGCCTGGATTAGTGTGGCAACAATTGTGAATATAGCAAGCGCCCTGCATTATTTAGGCTGGAATAGTACAGGGAAATTTGCCATATTTTGGACAATAATTATGTTAATAATTGGAGCAATCATTGCAGCAATTATTAATATACAAAAGCAAGATATTGCTTATCCTCTGGTATTTGTTTGGGCACTTATAGCTATTGTAATTCGTCATTTAGATATGCCAGTTATTGCAGTTACTGCTGGAATTGTAGCTTTAGGATTAGTGGTTTTAGTTTGTGTAAAACTTGTCTCAATTAGATTAAAATAGAATTAGGTTAAAAAGCGTTTCCTGACGGAATGCTTTGCAAACAGCAGTTCAGCTGTCAGCTTTGCGCCAAGGGGATGAACAACCCAAGGTTTTCTGTTCCGGAATGCTCCGCAAACAGATACCATTATCTATGCACTGCCTTTTTAAGCTGATAGCTAGTTAAATTAAGTAAAATTTGAAAGAATAATATGGCAAGAGGAGACCAAATATATACTCTTAGAGAGTTTCTAAATATAGATGGTGTTTACGAACATCATGGCATTGACTGTGGTGATGGAACAGTTATTCATTATCGCAAGGGTACAGAAACTATTGAAAGAACTTCTAAAGAATATTTTACTGATAGAAGAAAAGTTTATGTGAAACGTTACCCAGTTCGTTATATTGCTGATACAGTTATTCAAAGAGCAGAAAGTAAATTAGGAGAAAAAAAATATAATATTGTTTTTAATAATTGCGAACATTTTGCTACTTGGTGCATAACTGGAGTTAGTCACAGTCAACAGGTAAAAAACTTTATTCCTCTGCTTTCTCACATTAATGTTGAGCAAATATCACAACCAATTAAGGAAGCAATTTTAGGAGTAAAAACTGACGTAGATACTGCCGAATTAGTCAACAACGCTTTAGCAGATATAAAAATAGCTTGGGAAAATATTCAACCAGAATATAAACAAGTCAGACAGGAAATAAATACTTGGCAAAAAGTAGCAGTGGCGGCGGTTAAACAAGACCGGGAGGATGTAGCTCGTGCTGCCCTAGTTCGTAAGAAAAAACATCAACAACGTGCTGATGAATTAGAAGCTAGTTTGCAGAAATTAGCAACTATGACAGAGACACTTTTAAGAAGCCAAGATTTAATTAGTAAAAGTTGATTTTCTCTGATTATAACTCTATCATAAGATGTATTAATAATTAATAATTAATAGAGTTATTGGGAAATAACTTAGGTTAGGAAAAAAATTAAAACGAAAATGTATATTTTGCATCTCACCCTTCGCGAAACTGCGAAGTTTGACCTCTTTTCATCCCCTTAAAAGGCTATGCTTTATAAACATTTTTCTTAACATAAAACGTGGATATTATAGACAAGTCATTTGTAAGCATTCAGCTATTAGCTATCAGCTCTCAGCAAAAAAAAGGGGGTTTTAATGAATATAGACTGTTTCATCCAGCTTTGATCGTAAGTATAAATTTTGACTCAATTAGTAAAGCTTTTATCTAAAATTAAAAGCAATAGCTGATTGCTGATTGCTGACGGCTGTTTGCGCAGCATTCCGTAGGAAATGCTTACAGTCATGTACAAGTCTTTAAAAGGTTGTTGTCAGAAAAAAAAGTGTATTGAAAAGTAAATTTTTTTTGATGACTTAGGTAGTTTTTCCTGTCTACTATGATTCTTTCTTCCTTTTCCCCTGCTCCCCACAAGCTTTTCCAGAGTTTCCCATAAGGGATAGCTTAAAAGGGCAGGCTTTAGACCTGATTTTTTGGTAAATGGCCAGAAAGCACCTATAGGTTTTTGATTATAACTATATGGTTCATAAACCGGTAAGTGCTTTCAACAATGAATAATTAATTAGGGTTTGAGTATGGAAAGTCTTTTGATAGGGGTAGGAGTCAGAATTTTCTTCGGAATGCTCGGCAAACAGAATTCAGGAGAAATGGGAATTAATTAGGAGGTAGTCGAAGAAATTTTATCTTGCTTTTCCTGCCATAATTGTCCCAAAATACTAGCTTTTTGATCTTTTTCTATGGAAAAGCGGGAACTTTAAGCCTTAATTCTTTGGTAAGAATTTTTGCTATGACCTTATGCTTCTAATAATTATCATCTTTGATTAAGTGCAATTTCATAAATAAATGGTATTAAAAGGAATGGATTAAATCTTATTTTTAGTCAAAGATACATCATGCATAAAGTGTTTTACTTCACTCAAATTATTTATAATATTATTTATTCGATCATTGGTATAAGCTAATGTAAAAAAAGTTATGGGAAGTTCATCTAAAGTTATTAATGTCTGAAAAAAAGCGCAATATATTTCGCCAAGAATCTTTAGAAAGGCTTTCTTCCCCAGAACGACTAGACCAATTAATGCAAGTAGTTACTCTCAAAGATTGGCTACCTTTAGCAACATTAGGTTGTCTAGTAATTCTGGGTTTACTATGGAGTATTTTCGGCAAAATACCTATTACTATTAGTGGAAAAGGAGTATTAATTCGCCCTCGACAAGTAATAGAATTTCAGTCAGCGATCGCTGGTAGATTACAATCTTTAAATATACAAGATGGGCAGTGTATAAAAAAAAATTATGTCCTGGCAACTATAGATCCATCTCAGCTCAAAAAACAATTAGAATTACAACGAAATAAACTAATTCAACTACAAACTCAAGCTCAAAATACTCAACAACTACAAAATCAACGTACTCGACTAGAAATAGAAGCTTTAGCAGGGAAAAAAAACAGTTTAGAACAACGCTTGAAAGATACTCAAGCAATAGCGCCTATACTGCAAAATGATACTTTAAATGCTATTCGAGAACAACGTCAGAGTTTAGACAAACGTTTACAGGATCTAGAAATAGTAACTCCCGCATTAAAAGAGAAAAAATTAGAAGCGATCGCCAAGCAACGAACTAGCTTACAACAGCGTTTACAAGATGCTAAAACACTAACTCCTGAGTTACAAGAAAAACAACTAGCAGCACTCACCGAACAAAAAATCACCCTGGAACAAAGGTTAGAAAATGCCAAAGCTTTAGCCCCTATTTTGCTGGATCAAAATGAAGTAGCATTGCAACAGAAACGAGAAAGTCTACTGCAACGTTTACAAGATGCACGAGAGTTAGCTCCGACTTTTGAAGAGAGGCTAGAAAGACGTCAGGACTTATATGAACAGGGAGCCATTTCTGAAGATATTCTATTACAAAGCAAACAAGAATATCAACAAAATCTGCAAAATATTACAGAAATAGAAGCAGAGCTAAAACAACTAGAAGTAGAGCGAACAGAAACTATAGAAAAATATGCACAAAACCTCAATAATATCAAAGAAATTGAGACTGAATTAACAGAATTAAAAGCGCAAGAAGCAGAAGTCAATCAAAAATATTTAGACAATCTCAATACTATTAGAGAAATTGAAACTCAAATCCAAGAATTAGATTTACAAACCACCGAAACTGATGAACAATTTTTAGAAAATATCAACAAAATTAATGAAATTAAAGCTGAATTACAAAAACTCAAACTACAGGAAACAGAAACAAAGCAAAAATTTTTAGAAAATCAGAATACAATAACTCAAATAAAAGCAGATTTACAAGATTTAGATACTCAGAGAAAACGTTTAGAACAAGAAAATTTAGAAGCAGTTAATACACGTAAAAATCAAATAGAAGAAGTTAAACGAGAAATTGCTCAATTAGAAAAACAAATTACTGATAATAGTAAAATTATTAGTCCTGTAGATGGATGTATTTTGGAAATACAAACTACTCTCGGACAATTTGTCAATCCAGGTACTACTCTGGGTAAAATTAATATTAAAGGAAAATTAGGAGAACTACAAGCAGTCAGTTACTTTGCTGTTTCAGATGGCAAACGCATCAAACCAGAGATGGAAATTTTAATCACTCCTGATACTGTAAAACGAGAAAGATTTGGTGGAATTATCGGCAAAATTATTTCTGTATCTGATTTTCCTGTAACTAAAGAAGGTGCCAACTTTGTAGTAGGAAATTCCGAAATAGTAGAAAATATTATCGGCGAAAGTGGGGGAAAAATTGAAGCGATCGCTCAACTAAAATTGGACTCCAATACCTTCAGTGGTTATCAATGGTCTTCTTCAAAAGGACCCCAACAAAAATTAACCGCTGGTACAACCACAACAACACGAGTACAAGTAGAAGAAAGAGCGCCTATTACTTTTGTTTTACCAATTTTAAGGGAGTGGAGTGGGATTTGATTGTAAGAAAGAAGGAAGAGGAGAAAGTTTTTTTTGTCGGAAAAATGGGCTTTGTTGCATGAAAGTATATAGCTGCGACTAGACTCCCGATATGTACTTCACAACGCGCGGAAACTGCTGTAACTATTGTCCAATAGATAAATCAAACATCAATCTCCCGAAACCGTAAGCTTCCTCTAACTGTATCGAGACTAAATATAACTATTGTCCAATAGATAAATTCAATATCAATCTACCGAAACCGTAAGCTTCCTCTAACTGTATCGAAACTAAATATAACTATTGTCCAATAGATAAATTCAATATCAATCTACCGAAACCGTAAGCTTCCTCTAACTGTATCGAAACTAAATATAACTATTGTCCAATAGATAAATTCAATATCAATCTACCGAAACCGTAAGCTTCCTCTAACTGTATCGAAACTAAATATAACTATTGTCCAATAGATAAATTCAATATCAATCTACCGAAACCGTAAGCTTCCTCTAACTGTATCGAGACTAAACATAACTATTGTCCAATAGATAAATCAAACATCAATCTCCCGAAACCGTAAGCTTCGTCTGAGTGTATCTAAACTAAATATAACTATTGTCCAATAGATAAATTCAATATCAATCTACCGAAACCGTAAGCTTCCTCTAACTGTATCGAGACTAAATATAACTATTGTCCAATAGATAAATTCAATATCAATCTACCGAAACCGTAAGCTTCCTCTAACTGTATCGAAACTAAACATAACTATTGTCCAATAGATAAAAAAGATAAGATACTCTGTGTGGTTAGTTTTAG
>NZ_CEZPJD010000157.1:0-12565 GCF_983059655.1 Okeania sp. | reverse complement strand
TACGAACAAAACCTCGTCCTCGGAATGATTTATCTAAGATAAGAGCGATACTCATGCCTAATATTAATTCTAGAAAAATGGAGATAGTTGTAAATATTGTAGTGTTCCATAAACTTTGCCAAAAACGACCATCATTTAACATTCGACCGTAGTTTGTTAAGCCGGAAAAAATAGGCTTTAATTCAGTACCTAAATTTTCTGTAAATAGACTTAGCCAAAAAGCTCTGCCAATAGGATAAACAAATACGAATAGTAATACTAGAATAGCTGGTAAAATCAAGAACCATCCTGTTAATTTTTCTCTTTTTTCAATTATGTTTATTGTCATTAATTTCTACGGTTTTTGAGCAATAGGTTGGGAATAAATAATAGCTTTTTATAGCCACATTAAACAGCTATAAGTATGTAGGAGAGAAAATTTACAACTACGTCATTGCGACTGGAACGGAGTGGAAGGAAGCAATCTCAAGAGTTTCAACTGCATCAACATTTCCTTATATAGTGACGTTTATTTGTGCCTACTTAATTAGGTATAAAAAAATGTTCCATTAAAACGCCATTGCCAAATATTTCTGCATCTCCCCATCTCCCCATCCCCCCATCTCCCCATCTCCTTCTTCAAGTTCCCAACAAAGCACGAGTTTCTGCTGCTGCAGCTTTCATTGCTAATTCTGAAGTACGGGAACCAGTTAAAGCAGCACTAAGATAACGTTGTAAAATATCTGAAGCTTGAGCATATTGAGCAATGGGAGGACGTAATACAGAATTTTCAACTACTGGAAATAAGTTTGGTAAGTAAGGAAATTCTTCTACTAGAATCTTGTCATTAAAAAGTGATTTTCTCGCCGGAACAAGACCTGTTGCTAAAATAAACTTACGTTGAACTTCTGGTTTGTTGAAGTATTGAATAACTTCCCATGCTTCCTCTGGATGTTTTGTACTTTTAACTATTCCTAATCCCCATCCACCAGAGCAAGCTCCACTTTCTTTTCCTGAAGCATGAACCATTGGTTTAATAGCAAAATTTTCAGCTATTTCTGATTTTGATGCTAATGGATATACATAAGGCCAATTGCGCAGAAAAACAGTCTTACCACTTTGGAATAAACGACGGGTTTCTTCTTCTGCATAAGTAGTTACTCCAGGAGGAGAAATTCCAGCGGTAATAGTTGTGCGTAAAAAGTCTACTGCTTCTATAGCTTCTGGTTTATCTAATCCTACTTCATTTGTTTCTGGATTAACCCAAAAACCTCCATAACCTTTGAGGATTTCGATAAACATTGCGGATAAACCTTCATATTGTTTACCTTGCCAAATATATCCCCATTCAACTAATCCTTGCTGTTGTAATTCTTGCGATATTTTGATTAGCTCCTCAAAGGTATTGGGAGGTTCAAATCCACCTTTTTTTAATAAGTCCGTGCGATAATAAAGCATACCTCCATTGGAGACTAATGGCATCCAATAAAGTTTATTTTTGTAAGTTCCTCCTTCTATATCTCCTGACACATAAGTTTCTTTTAATTGTTGTTTATCAATTTTTTCAGAAAGGTCTTGTAACCAGTTAGCAGCAGCAAATTTTGGCACCCAAACTGTATCCATATAAGCTAGGTCATAGGGTGAATCTCCTAGTAAAAAAGAGGAAGTATAAAGGTCTTCTACTAAATTAGTATCGTTAGGAGCTTTGACAATTTCTAAGTTAATATTTGGGTGATTTTTGTTAAAGTCTGTTTGAATTGGTTCTAATTGAGTAGCTGTGGTAGCTGACATTAATACTTGGATAGTTACAGGTTTTTCCTGGGTAAGTGCAGGTGAAATTGAGCTATATAAAATACCCAGGAAAGTTGCTATAATTAAAATGCTTATTTGGAATTGTTTTTTTAGTCTAATTATCAGGAATTTTAACCAGGCATGAATTTTTGGTATTAGTTTTTCTAGAGTAAGGTTGAAAAATTTAGTATGTTTCATTATTTTAGTAGATTCAAGAATAAACAATGACTTCTAGTTTTTAATTAAAGAGTTGACTAAGAGGTTGTCTGAGAAGTCTCATTTGCTACATTACTCGCCCCCTAAATCCCCCAAAATTGGGGGACTTTTATCAGCCAAGCTAATGGATTCTTGTTCCCCCCAGAATTGGGGGGCTAGGGGGGCTTCTATTCAGTATTAAACAACTTTTCAGATATCCTCTAAAAAGAAGTTTTTACTATATTTATCTAACTACAAGCTCTTAGAAAATGACAGTAATAAATAAAGCCAGATTTTCTATTATAATAGACTTGTATTTAATTTACGATGATACATTGCTTTGGATTATAACTTTGATTGGAATCCGGCCAAAGAAAAACAAAATATTCACAAACATAAATTAAATTTTCGTTTGGCATCAACTATTTTCAACGATCCTTATCAATTAACAATCTATGATGAAGAACATAGTCAATATGAAGATAGATGGATTACTATAGGCTTAGATGAAACGGGTATTTTAAGGGTTGTTGTCCATACCTTTAAAGAAATAAATAAATCCTCCTATCTAATTCGGATTATTTCAGCTCGTAAAGCTACTTTAACTGAAACTAAAGTTTATCAAGAGAGGCAATTATGAAATCAGAATACGACTTTTCCCAAGCAGAACAAGGCAAGTTTTACCATCCCGATGCTAAGTTTCATTATGAAAAAGCGATTAAAGCAATTATGCTCGCCCAAGAAGAATCTCGGCGAATGGGACATAATTTTGTCGGCACCGAGCAAATTCTTTTGGGGTTGATTGGAGAAGGAACTGGTGTGGCAGCTCAGACTCTCAAATCTCTAGGAGTCAATCTAAAAGATGCGCGCATTGAAGTAGAAAAAATTATTGGTAGAGGGTCAGGATCGGTTAAAGCAGAAATACCTTTTACCCCAAAAGCTAAAAGGGTATTAGAGTTAGCTTCAACAGAAGCTCACCAGTTAGGAGACAAAGAGATTGCCACAGAACATCTTTTATTGGCTTTAGTTCGTGAAGAAGAGGGAGTAGGAGCTAGAGTTCTGGAAAACATGGGGGTTAACCTATCACAAGTCCGATCTGAAATCATTGGCAGACGGAAAGGAGGAGGATTGTTTGAGGGACTTAGTGACAAACCGATTCAGGAAAATCTATTACAAAAGGAAGAGCAAGAAATGATTTATCAAAATCCAGAGCGTAGCCAAAAATATTTCTATTTAATAGAACAATTACTGAGGTCTCCTCAAAGTCAACATGAAAGTATTTTAGATGATAATTCTGAATTGCTAGATGCTGGATTAATTGAGATGATAAGACAGAGGGGCGAAGCTGAACAAAACAAGGGAAATATTCAGGATGCTGAGTTGTTAAATTCAATTGCAGAACAAATAACTAAAACTTTACCATCTCCTGTTTCCACTTCTTCTTTACCAGTCTCATCAGAGACATTGGAATCAAATAATCCTATAGCAGAAGAGGTGGATACAAGCCGCCAAATAAAATTTATTCTAGAGTTGCTTTCTCTAATTTTTGACCATGATGCCAATCCACAATATATTTATCCTTATTTACGAAAAAACTTAAACTTACTCAATGAAAAACTAATAGATATTTTGCAAAATCATGTTTTTCCTATGGTAAAAAATGTATCGCTAGAACAAGTTAATTGGATGGCTTATTCTTTAGGGAATTTAGGTACTCTTTTAATTAATTTTGACTATGGAGACAAGCCAACTAATATAGAAATTGCTATTGTATCTCTACAAAATTCTACATCAATTTATGGAAAAACAAAGGAAACGAATCCTAAAAATTGGATATTTACCCAAAGTGAATTAGCAAAAGCTTACCGAAATCGGCTCAGAGGAAATCCAGCAGAAAATATTGAACAATCTATTAGTATCTACTTAGAAATTTCAAAGTTGGAGGATCAAAATTCTACTGAGTGGGCTAATGGACAGCTTAATTTAGCTGTTGCTTATATTCATAGAATTCAAGGGAATAAAAAGGATAATTTCTGTTTAGCTGAGGAATGTTTTAAAAAAGCTTCAAAAGTTTACTTGGAACAAGACCTTGTAGAGGAATGGGCAGTTCTCGAATATAATTTCGGGAAATTCTATGATGACTTTATTAACTTCAAATTAGAAGAAGATACTGAAAAAATCACGGAACTTCGAGAAAAAAGTATTCAATGTTGGGAAAATGCTTTGCAAGTTTGGAAACGTTTAAGTCATGGAAAACAGTGGGGATACGCTCAGTACACTTTAGCTCAAGCTTATAATGAAAGAAAAATCGGCGATCCTATTGAAAATCAACAACGCTCTATTTTTCACTATAAACAAGCCTTACTATTTAAAACCAAACAAGATTATCCTTTAGATTGGGCTGAAACTCAGAAACATTTGGGTAATGCTTATCGGGATATGGGAACTAATCAAAATAACAATAGTTTTCGGATCGAAAACTATCAACAAGCTATTCACCACTATCGGGAATCTTTAAAAGTTTTCACTGAATCACAAGAAATTTTCACTGAATCACAATTTTCACAATTGAGAGAGAACATTACTAATCAAATTGAAGTATTACAACAATACTGCAATCCTCAAAAAACACCTACTGACGATAATGAATATATTAAAATAGCTCAGACTGGTAATCAAGATATTGAAGTAGATGTTAAGACTTTAAAAGATCTTATAGAGTTATGTAAAAAAGAAAATAATTTAAAGCTATGGGCAGAGTTACAAAATTTACTTGGCATGACCTACAAAGAAAGCTTGGAAGGTAATGTTAATGATAATTTACTTAAGTCTGTAAATTGTTATGAGAATGCTTTACAGTTTTATACAATAACAAATCACCCCAAAGAGTGGGCAGAATGTCAAATAAACTTAGCTAAAACTTATGAAATTTTGTTAGGTAAAGATCGAGAAAAAAATTTGCTTAAAGCAATTGAATGCTATCAACAAGTATGTCTATTTTATACCCGTGACAAATACCCTGAAAAGTGGGCTTGGAATCAAATCTATATAGCTATGATTCATAAACAATTTGTGACTGAAAGAGCCAAGCATTTAGAAAAAGCCAAACAATTTATAGAACAAGCTATTGAAGTTTTCTCAAATAAACCAGAATATCAAAAAAATTGGGCGAAAGCTATTACGAATCTTGCTATGATTTTGAATCTGAGAATTGAGGGTGATAAAGCTGCTAATCAAGAACAGGCAATTAAGCTATATAAGGAATCTTTAAAGATATTAACGAACAATACTTTTCCTAATGAATGGGCTATTAATCAGTGTAATTTAGCTAATACATATCTATCTCGTCTTAACGGCAAGAAATCAGAAAATATAGAAGAAGCAATTGAATATTGCAAGAAAGCTTTATCAGTTTATCAACGCCAATCTCATCGGAAAAATTGGTGTGAAGTAATGAATACAATGGCGAAGGCTTATTTTGACCGCCTTCAAGGAGACCCCATTACCAATAAAGAAAAATCACTTGATTATTATAATAAAACCTTAGAGGTACTTAATCAAGAAATTGATCCAGAAAAATGGGCTGAAATACAACATAATTTAGCAGCACTTTATACCGAACGAAAATCAGGGAATGTTAAGAAAAATCTACTAGATGCTATTTCTTGCTGTGAAAAAGCATTTTTAGTTTATACGAAATACCAATATCCTTTGAAATGGGCTGATACTTATATTGAATTAGGGATAGCTCATAGAAATCTTGAAGACTGGGAAAAATCAATTAATGCTTTTAATTATGCACTGGAAGTCTACCGAGTAGATAATTTTCCTGATAGATATCTTATAGTTAAAAACAATTTGGGGACTATTTATCTAAGGAGAGCAGATGAGGAATCTGATGTAAAATCTAAGTTAAGTTATTGTAAACAAGCTAGAAATTGTTTGGAAGAAGCATTAAAAATAGCTAATCAGAAAAGCGCGCCAGAACTGTACATATCTTTGCATACTAATTTAAATTCTATTTATATAGAGCAGTTGCGAATTTTATCAGTTAGCGGGGACGTAGTTGAACCTTCTGAAACGGCAAAAATCTTAGAAAATAGTCAAAAATGTTTAGCGCATTTTCAACAGCAAGGCGCTCAAGAGATGGTAGCTAACATATATTCCAATTTAGGTAAGTTTTATCAAAATATTCAGAATTTTCCATTAGCTTATGAAAATTTTGCCAGAGCTATTGATGAAATAGAAAATTTGAGAGTAGAAGTTATTTCTGATGAAGAATCTAAGCAAAAATGGTCTGCCAAATATGATTATCTTTATCGCTTTATTATTTCAATTTGTTTGAAACTGGGAGAGACTGAAGCAGAATATAAAAAGAAAGCATTTGAGTATAGCGAACGAAATAAAGCACTTAGCTTAGTAGAGCAAATTAATAGCCGAGATCGTTATCCCGATGGTCTATCTGCCATAGAAATTGAGCGTTTAAAAAGTCTCAAGCAAGAAATTATTAGAGTTCAGCAACGACTTTATATTGATGCTGCTTATCAACTTAATAACGATGTACTGAATCGGACTGCGCTGCGTCAACAGCTTGAAAATTTGGAAAAACAAAAAAATCAAATCATTCAGAGTAAAGAATCTGATTTTATACTTCAAGAACAGGTAAAACCACTAGATTTTCAAGAGATTAAATCTTTACTGACCCAATCCGACACTTGTGCTATTAGCTGGTATTTTTTGCCAAATACAGCGTTAGTAACTTTTATAATTACTCCACAGTTGTCTGAGCCTTATGTTTTATCATTAGATCACGAACCAGTATTAAAAGAAATCTTTGATTGGTTAGCTAGCTACTGGGAACAAAGCAAGGAAAAGGATAAAACTAAAGAATGGATAGATTCACTACCTTCTCGTTTAGAGTGTTTTGCTAGCGCTCTTAAGCTTAACAAGATTATTGAGAAATTGCAAGAACTTGAAAAGGTTTACAATACTCAATATAAAAAAATGCTGTTAATTCCTCATTGGTGTCTTCATTTAGTTCCCCTTCACGCGCTTCCTTTGTCTGAATCTAAGTGTTTAATAGATCACTTTCAGGCAGGTGTTAATTATATTCCTTGCAGCCAATTATTACACAAAATATCTTCGGATAGGAAACAACTTGATTTCAATAATTTTTTCGCTATTCAAAATCCAACTAAAGACCTCTCATTTGCTAGTTTAGAAGTCAACATGATCGAAAAATTAGTAAAACCAGTTGCACCTAATATTAAAATTTTACCTGAAGATTATGCAACAAAAATTAATCTATACCAAAGTCAAGAATTAAAAGTAGCTAACTGTATGCACTTTTCCTGTCATGGTAAATTTGTTCATCAAATGCCTCTATTTGCTGGTTTATTTTTAGCGAACAAAGAACCTTTAACATTAGGAGAGATATTTGAACTAGATTTGCGCAAATGTTATTTGATTACTTTGTCAGCTTGTGAAACAGGTCAAGTTGATTTTTATACTTTAAGTGAATATGTGGGATTACCTAGTGCTTTTCTCTATGCTGGTTGCTCCAGTATTGTTGGTAGCCTTTGGAGTGTAGACGATCAGGCAACAGCTTTTTTACTGATTAAATTCTATGAAAACTTACTACGACAACTAACTGAAAAAAATGAATTGAATGTAGCGACCGCTCTCAACCAAGCCCAACTATGGTTGCGGGATTCTACGACAGCCGAACTACAAAAATGGGTAAGCGAGTTAAAATTAGAAGGAGAGCTTGTCGAGCAAATTCAGGATGAGCTAGAAGATTTTTACCCTGGCGAACAACCCTACCAAAAGTCATACTACTGGGCAGGTTTTTGCGCTGTTGGAAAGTAAGCTGGAGATTTTTGTTTAATCTATCTAAACTACGAAGTATCACAAGTCAACTTAATAACTAAAAATCCTTGTTGAAAATGACTACTTATCGCCGACTTCAATTTCTTCCCCTTTTTATAGAAGAAAGACCAGAACTGTTTTCTACTGACGATCTTCAAGATTTGCTGCAAATCTTGGCCTCTTGGGAGAATAATCCTCCAGAAAATGCCAAGGAAATTCTCAGAGATTGGTATAAAGCACGACCACAAATTAGGGATGGTCTCAGAGACTTAGCACAGAAGAAGAAACAGTTGGAAGAAGTCCCACCCTCCCAAGCAAATCAATCTCCTCGTCTCACTGACTTCTTCCAAGAACTGAGCGAAAAGGTCAAGGAAAAACTATCTGAAATAACTAACTCAACGAAATCTGATTCAGCAAAACCTGACAAAAATCAGAACAATGACTAGAAAAGTCTATGCCCCCAATGTCCACTTATTTGCCTTTCATTTAAAAGAAAGCGATCGCCCCGACTTACTCTGGGACAAATGCAACACCATTCTCTCTAAAAAATTTGGCCTTACCAAACCCCTAGAAATTGAAGAGCAAATAGGATATCGGGTTGACTTGCTCAAAGACAAAACAAAGGATGATGTGGCTCTCCACTTTGAGAGTCAAGTCTCCCTAAATGCCACACTTCTCCCAATTACCGGACTTGCCACTCCCATCCGCATTCACGATACTTATACCCTTGCTCTCAATGTTCGCCGTCCAGAATTGGACGAAAATGGGAAAAAAACAAACCTCCTAAACCCAAACTTTCTGGAACTCCTTAACCCTTCGGGGTGCTTCATGCCTACTGAAATAGGGAGTTCTCTAGGTCAAACCTTACTCCTAACAGTTTGGTACACAGAAGAAAAACAGTGGTTGCCGTGGAAATCTTTACAAAATCGCCAACAACTTAGGGAACTTGCAGACAATTGTTTAAGAGAATTTATTCCTAATGAATATTCTTGCCCTGAATTTTATCGAGAAGATCAACTATTTGGCAGTCCTATTTTTGAATACGGCGTTCCCACTCAAGGAAAGGACTACTGCCATGTATTGGTTTGGATATTCTGTCAAACTGACACCGACAAGAAATTTACAGACCATTATTCATCTTTTGTTAATCTATTTTGTTATTTAAACAAGGTCGTCACAGCTTACAAACTCAGTCGTCAAGTTCATTATGTACTTTACGAGGAGTATCTAGCTATCGAACCCTATATTCAGGAAATTTTCCAGGGAATGCCAGTTGATAAAAATCTTACTCAAAAGGAATTAAATCAATTCAAAAAATACTTAAAAGACATTCCCCAAAAATATTTATCATATAATCAATTAACTCGTGACTTAGATAACTATCGTCTAACCATTGACATTAACGCCCAAAACTATAAACGAGAACTCAACGATATTCAAAGCCAACTTCCAGGGGAAAATCTCAGTTTCCTTTCTCAATTTTTTGACGAAGACTATCGCTTATTCAGAGAACAACTCCAATCGGACTTAGGCTACTTTCAGCATGGAGCAACATTACTAGAAAAGGCGATGACAGCTATTCAGGGAAGAGTAAACATAGAACAAGCTCAGAGCGATCGCTCTTTCCAAAATACTATAGCAATTATGGGTGTAGGTTTAACATCAACAGGAATTGGTGCTAGTTTTGCTCGATATATAGTTGCAGCAGATCCCGGAAAACCTATCTTACCACCGTTTTCTTCTAACCATCTCCATCCCTTGACTCAAGCACTATTTTTAAGTTTAGTTTTTGGTATTACAGGAGCAGCATTCACCGTTATTATTCAGATTCTGAAAAGGAGAATTGGCTGAATGAAGAAGTATTAACTGCACTTTGTAGTATCTGAATGTTCGGCAGGACTTAAGCACTGACAATAGATATAGGGTTTTGGTGTGTTACGCTAGCGCTTTTTCCTACGGAATGCTCTGCAAACATGTCGGCTCTTAGCCGAAACACACCCTAAAAATAGCTAAATATTAAGTTGTTTATTTATGGCTTTAACTTCTTTTATATAACACCATTTATCAAAAATAAATAGTTTACCAATTAATATCATGTCCGGATAATTAGTGATAAAAAAACTTGCTTAATATAACAGTTTTCATAAGGCGTGCGGTACATCAATGATCCCCCATTATTCCCCTTTTTAAGGGGTACTTCCAGTTCCCCCCTTTTCAAGGGGGGTTAGGGGGGATCTCCTGACTCTTCTCTCGTTATTTATCACTATTCAACCGGACATGATATAACTTATGAAAAATGATAAAATATAGGTAAAAAACATCAAAGTAATACCAATTTAAAAAATATTGTTACAATGAAATAAGTACAAAATAATTAAGCGCTCGCGCTCAAAGTTTTTGTACTCATTAAACCTTCTCCAAAACCATGATTGCTAACCAAAACACAAATTATATTCCTCCTGAAGAATATCTCACAGAAGAAGAACTCAGTCCCGTCAAACACGAATATATTGATGGACAAGTATACGCAATGGCAGGTGCTAGTGATGCCCATGTGACAATTGCTGGAAACTTATTTGCACTGTTAAGAAATTATCTCCGAGGCAGTGGTTGTCGTGTCTATATGTCAGATATGAAAGCTCATATAGAAACTACCAATACATTCTACTATCCGGACGTTATGGTAACTTGCGACACCAGAGATAAAGCTTTGCCAAATCATAAAAAATATCCTTGTTTAATAGTGGAAGTTTTATCCGAAAGCACAGAAGCATTCGATCGCGGTGATAAATTTGCCAATTATCAGCAATTACCAACCTTGCAAGAATACGTTTTAATTAACCAAAAACGCCAACGTGTAGAATGCTTTCGTCGTAATGCTGAAGGTCTTTGGGTATTGCACGCTTACACTCAAGGCAGTGAAATTCACCTGGCAAGCATTGACTTTCGGACTAGCATTGAGAATTTGTATGAAGATGTAACTTTAAAATAGGATTCATTAGCTGAAGCTAATACAGAAGATGTAGGGTGTGTTTAAGCGAAGCGTAACGCACCAAAAAATTTATTGTGATTTCTGACAACGGGAGCAAGATGCTCCCACTGACCAATTTATTGAGAACTAGATTAAGATGAAATTAAAAGATTTAGAATCCCAACTTTTGGCACTAACTCCAGCAGAAAAATTTCAAGCTATTCAACTTTTAACTCAAAGTTTGGCTAATACTTGGTCTGGTATTGAAAAAACTCCCGGTGTTTGTGGTGGTGATGCTTGTATTGCTAGTACTCGCATACCTGTGTGGGTGTTGGTGAATTATCGAAATTTGGGGGTAAGCGATACCGAACTTCTCAAGTGTTATCCTACTGTGCGTATTTCCGATTTAGAAAATGCTTGGCTTTATGCTGAAGCTAATGCCGAGGAAATCGAACGTGCTATCAAAGAAAATGAGGAGGCTAGAGCTAGACAATGATTTTGGCAAGGATGTACGGTTTTATTGTTGCCTTATCTGTGTATCTATCTGAACAATTCTTGTCTGAATACAAAAACAGGGGGTAGTGGACTGACATATCTAAAATGGTGCGTTACGATGGATTGTTGAATGACTCTCATAGTCTGAATTTTAGCCATCTAACACACCCTACAAATTTTGCTTTTTTCAAATTGGTACGATCTGAAAATGGCTGATAATAAAAATTGTTATGATAAAAATTTCTAAATACATATCAAAAAATATTAAACAAAAATGGCAGCAAACCAAACCAAGGTCTAAATTTATTCTGAGCTTTATACTATTGTGCTTGAGTGTCAGAGCGCTCCCTCTGTTTGCCCCCATTCGCTCTCAAGACATAGCTCAAAACCAACAAACCCTAGAATTTATCGACCGCAACGGTTTGCCACTCGGAACTATTCTTACCCGCGACCAAGAAAATACAGTAGTCGTCCCCCTAGAGCAAATTTCACCTCTATTTATCAACGCCATCATCGCAGCAGAAGACAAAAGATATTATCAACATGGCGCTCTAGACATGAAAGCAATAGGGCGATCGCTCCTCGAAGCTATCCAAGCTAAACAAATAGTTAGTGGAGCTTCTACTATCACCATGCAACTTGCCCGAATGTTGGAACCCACACCCCGCACCTTCGGCAACAAAGTTCGTGAAATTTGGCTATCTTGGCGCATCACAGCAGGGATGAACAAAAATCAAATCCTGCAAGCATATATCAACCGTTTACCGATGGGAGGAAATATCTATGGCGTAGAAGCAGCATCCCGTGCTTATTTTGGCATCTCAGCTATGGACCTCAACCTCGCCCAAGCTACTATTCTCGCTGCCTTACCAAACGACCCCACTGACCTCAACCCTTACTATAATTGGAGTCTGCTCAAACAACGCCAAATTTACATTCTTAAGCGCATGGTTGAAGACAATTATATTACCAGTGCTGAAGCTGAAAAAGTACTTGCGGAAAAAATAACTCTACAACCAAAAAATCAAGGTATTATTGCTGCGCCACACTTTCTATTTTGGTTATCTCAAAATCAATCTACTGTCATAAATCAAAACTTATCTACAACAACTATTCCTACAGTTATTCGTACTACTATTGATCGACCTTTACAACAATTTGTCACTACCCAAGTACAACAAGTAATTCAAAATCTTACCCCTTATAATGTGCATCATGCTGCTGCTATTGTAATTAATAATCAGACTGGAGAAGTATTAGCTTATG
>NZ_CEZPJD010000156.1:0-12642 GCF_983059655.1 Okeania sp. | reverse complement strand
GGAACGCGCACCAAGCAGTAGCCGATATTAGAGCAGATGCACTACATAAACTCACAACATGGTTAGCTAAAAATCACAGCCACCTAAGTAATTGAGGACTTGAATGTAAGTGGAATGCTCAAAAAGCGGTGCGACCCCGCGACGACGCCAGCTCGCTTGCGGAACGCGCACCAAGACATCTACTAATGCAGCGATCGCCCCTAAAAATTTACCTAAAGGAGTAATAGGATAAACATCTCCATAACCTACGGTAGTTAAGGTGACAATTCCCCACCACATAGCAGCAGGAATATGAGGAAAATCATTTGGTTGAGCTTCATGTTCAGCGAAGTAAATTAAACTGGCAGAAGTTACTAATAAAACTAAGGCAATAAATAAAGCAATAACTATTTCTTCTTGTTTTGACTTGATAACTTTACCAAATAATTTTACTGTACTTGAATATCTACTAATTTTGAATAACCGAAATATTCTAAATAAGCGAAACGAACGAGTAAATATTATATTTGGCCAAAATAATGGTAAATAAAATGGAAGAATTGCGATTAAATCAATAATTGCTAAAGGTTTTACCATAAATCGTATTCTTCCCCATATTGGATGTTTATATCCAGGAGCAACATTGGATGACCAAACCCTTCAACAATTAATAATTAATAATTAATAATTAATAATTAATTGTTACCTCTCCTTTAAAACGGATAGGATTGACTAAAAGGATTTTTTTTCTTCTCTTGGTCGATTGGATATGGAGAGGTTTATTCGCCATTCCTAGACCGCTTTTATTCCTTTAAAATGGAAGGCTTTAAACCACAATTTTTCGGTAAAATATATTCTATGGTAAATATAATTACTGATATTAATTCAAAGTTATCTAACCAGGTTTGGTATGGCTGATAAATCTCTTCTACTGTGGAGATAATTACAACTAGAATACTCAGAAAAATCAATGTGATGATACAGATTTTGAAGGTTTTGCTGTAAGTATCTCCGGGATTATCTAGCTCAATAATTTTAAATATTTGGCGTTTGATTTTGTAGAGCATTTTTCTAGATAAGTTTTGATAGTTATTTTCATTTTTTGCAGATAATTATATAGTCATCTAATCCATAATTTGATTCATGATTTGATCTAAGATATTGACGTTGAAGCGGACTCATATATTTTTGAGGAGGTAATTTTTCATTAGCATACTTCAAAAAGTTTATATGAGGTTCTCTGATTCCTGTTGAA
Source organism: Okeania sp. (assembly GCF_983059655.1). Lineage (NCBI taxonomy): Bacteria > Bacillati > Cyanobacteriota > Cyanophyceae > Oscillatoriales > Microcoleaceae > Okeania > Okeania sp. The sequence goes on along the minus strand of NZ_CEZPJD010000156.1, from coordinate 11,408 downwards.
GTAACATATTTATACCACTCTAATTTTAGCCCTAATTCCTCAACAAACTTTTCAACTAATTTCTTTTCTTGGAGTATATCTTCTTTTCGCTGCATATCATAAACTTTAAATATTTTATTTATTTGAACAATTAATATTACATAACCATCACTACTCAAACTTTCCTGAAATATTTTTCGATATGCCTCGAAAGATTTTTTCTTTTCTGCTTTGTCAGCAAATAAACCATGAGAAATCACTATAAAATCAAAGAAACCTCGTGGCAAAATTTTCGATTGTCCGTTGTACGAAAATATATCAGTTGTATCAAATCGAAAATATAGATTTGTAGGAATTCTTTGTTTTTCTATATATTGTCGCCAAAACTGAAGACCTCGATACTGAAATTGATCTTGTTTTTCTAGGGAATAATAAGATATGTGCATCGGAAGGTTTACTAAAAAGCCACTACTACTTTGCAGGAATAAAGCTAATCCATAAGCTACTGTTCCCGGACCAGCAGCAATATCTAATATCTTCATTTTTGTTGGTAATAGTCCACTTTTGTAGACAAAATACCAAGCTAAATAATTACAATAAACATTATCTAAAAAATATTTCATAAAATAGACGTGAGGAGTTAATTTGAAACCATAATCTGGATCTGCTCCACGCTTTAACCACTCTATATCTCTACTAGCTTTTTCTAACTCTAGTTTTCGTTTTTTTTCAGGTATTCTTTCTATTTCATTTTTGATATACTCTGCCAATTTTGATTCAAAATCGTCAAATATCCTTTCATAGATTCCAGTACACTGCAATAAATTTTCATCTTTTTCAATTAGCTGAAAACTATTCTTGATAAACTCAATAAATTTTGGTTCTGGGGTTAATATATAGTCATCAAGTCTTCTAATTACTGGCTCATCAAAATCAACCTTTAATTCTAATTCATCTAATTTGTCAACAGCTTTTATCAGATGTTTATTTAAACTGTTAATTTCTCTATCTTTGTCATTTAAAGATGTCTGAAATTTCAGCTTATCCTGATACAACTTTTCTAAGGGTGATAATTTAGCTCCTGAATTTTCAATAGTTTTAAATATTTTATTAGCTTGAGCATTTTTGCCTTGTTTTAGGGCTAACCAAAACTTGAGAGAACGCCAAAAATTTGTGATGTGATTATTCATTATTCAATTCTGCATGAAATTATTTTATTTCTCAATTATCAGGAAAGGCAGAGGGCAGGAGGCAGAAGACAGAAGGAAATTGTTCCTCCTGCGCTTTGCTCGTGACCGAAGGGAACAAGGGTATAAAATCCCATCCAGTTATACCAATTACCAAAAGTAATTCTATACTTCAACAGTCAAATAGTTACCAAGATTAAAAGTTTGTTTTTGACAATTATTAGTTGGTCAGTATAAGTTTTTCCTTCTTTTCCTCTCCCCAAACTTCCCAAACTTCCCAAACTTCCTCACCCAATCAGATATAGCATTCTTTTTGAGAAATAGTATTATTCCTTCTACCCTCAGCATAGCTGCCTTCTGCCTTCATTCATTCATAAGTAAATCCTGCCTGACCTTCTTTAATTTCTACATTACTCAGTATTTCTACTAACTGAGATTTGAAGCTTTGATAATTTTTATTTTCATCATTGTACCACCAACTATACTTTTTTTTCATATCTATAGCTTCATTACGAGTACTTGCTATGAGAGAACGCTTATGACTAGCATGAAACTCTTGAATTACAACTCTATCTACAAAATTTAGTTGTCTAATAAAATTTTCTTGTTCTTCTGACAAAGTCGGCAGTAAAGGAGTAATAGTAATAGAAAGTTTAGGCAAATAACCTGTTAAATCATTAATTGTTGTTTTGATTTTTTTCATAGCATTAAGTCTAGCTCTAATACTAGGAGTTTGAGGCTCAAAATCTTTTCTGACTGTCTCACTACCAGTGGGGATACTCATATTAATTCTTAGATGTTTAAATCGCTGTAAAATATCAATATCTCTAGTTATCATTGGGCTACGAGTTTGGATAACTAAAATTGGTCGATATTCCAACATTACTTCTAATAATCTGCGGGTTAGTTGAGTTTTAGATTCTATTGGTTGATAAGGGTCTGTCACACTACTCATATAAATACTAGGAGCTTTGGCAGGATTTTTCTTCTCCCATTTCAATAATTCTTTCTCTAAAATTTCCGCAGCGTTTTCTTTAATAAAAACCCATTTTCCCCATTCATCTCTCATTTTTTCATTAGGGCTGAAAGCTGCAGCATAACAATAGCTACAACCATATTGACAACCGCGATACGGATTTAAAGTAAAGTCATAAGCTTTAATAAAACCAGTAGCTTTATTTAATATCGATTTAGCATTTTGTGCGTAAACATCAGCACTGCCAATTTTTTCACTAACTACTAACATATTAGATAATAAAAATGTTTTTTAAAATTACCATAATTCTAGATTAATTCAGTATTTTTAAGGCTAAAATTTTTGTAAATAAAATCAACAAAAAATTTGTTGAAAATAATCGAAATTTTAATTTAATTAGAACAAAAATATTCTCCTCAGCCAGTTCTTTCAAGAATGATTAGCTAATACAGGTTAATACAGATGTTCTATTGAATATGTTGTGAATATGTTGATAGTTCTATAATTACTCCCTACTCCCTCTTTTATAGATTGATAATTTTATTTATTTCTGATGCTTTTCTCGTAGCTTCAGCAACTTTTAGGGTATACAAACTTGCTTCTGGAGTTACATATAAAGGAGTTCCCTCCAGTAAATGTTCAATTACCATTTTTGTATCTTTAGCAAATAAACCACGTCGCGCGCCCACTTCTATCGTTTGTGTTTTTTCTCCCTGCAATAGTTGACCTTGTTGGGGAGTACAAATTAATGTACCTGCTTCGCCATAAAGAGTAAAAGTGTTTTCTGAGAGCCAAAACGTTTCACCTTTACCATAGACGGTTTCCCCAATAACACCATTACTAAATCTTAACTGGGCACTACACAAACAAGCATTATAAAGGTCTGTTTCAGTGTACCAAAACTGACTTTGGCAACTGACATTATCAACTTGACCAAATAGATCGATAAACCGATGCAAACGAGAAAGCGCTCCCATAAAAGGAAAGCCAAATAATGAAGGCTGATAAGTCCATTTTATGGGTGCTGGCTGTTTAGAATTGATTGTAACGTAACGAGCATAGAAAACCTTACCAATAGCTGATAAAGATTGTTTGATAGCATTATGGAGACCGCCAAGAAGCTCAATATGTTCGACATGCAATAGCTTATTTTTCTTTGCTGCTAGAGAAATTAATGATTCCGCTTCAGTTGAGTCTAGGGAAAGAGGATATTCCACAATGATGTGTTTATCATTTTCTAGGGCTGCACGTACAATTGCTCCATGGTCTCTATTAATAGTAGAAATGATAACTAGATCCAAATCTTCTCGTTTTACCAACTGTTGCCAAGAAGCTATATTCTGTACTTGGAAGGTTTGACTAAATTCCTCAGTTTTTTCTGGGGTATGACCTGCGACTGCAACTAAGAGCGATCGCGTATCTACTTTTAATGCCTCAGCTCTAGTTTTAGCAGCATGACCAGTACCAACAATACCTACTCTGATCGGGATAGTGGGGTGTAAAAAGGAAGAGAGATTTGTCTGGGTCATATTTAAAGCACAAAATAAGAAATACATATTTTAGATTATATATACCAATGGACAGGCTCTGCTTCAATATTTTTTAACATCTATCTCAGATTTGTTGTCCAATCAGGTATAAGTAATCAGAATTAAATTAGAATTATTTATAATAAATTCTATAGTAATTTTTTGCCAAATATGTTTTACAACATTGATTTTTTCCCTTAATATCAAAGATGGAAATAAAACAAATACAAATAATTTGGCTAATCAAGCCTTGTATTTTGTATAAGTTTAAATTATATCTAGACCAAACTAGCTGGAGAGGAAAAATAAATGGCCACCTACAAAGTTACTCTAGTTACACCAGATGGTGAAAAAGTAATTGAATGTCCTGATGATGAGATCATTCTTGATATTGCTGAAGATCAAGGATTAGATTTACCCTATTCCTGTCGCGCTGGTGCTTGCTCCTCCTGTGCTGGTAAAATTGAATCAGGTACAGTAGATCAAGACGATCAGTCATTCTTAGATGATGAGCAGATCGAAAAAGGATATGTGCTAACCTGTGTGGCCAAACCCACATCTGATTGTACTATTAAAACTAACGTGGAAGACGAGCTATAAGTAGTAGCCGAGAGCAAATTAATCAATTTTATCTGTAGGGACTTACGCATGAGGTACAAAAAACTGGGATTTGATCTGGCTTTCCATTTCGGACTGCCCTGCAAACCCTTTTGATTGCTATCGCAAAGCTGTGCTAACGCTGCGGACGAAAATACGTTGCAGGCGCGTAAGTCCTATTGGTAATAGTTGATGACCGTTTGACTATCTAATGAAGGCTCTGATGTGAGGTGATTGATCGGCTAGCTTAAACCCCTAGTAATTTTGGTGTATTGCTTGTTTGAGTAATTTACCTCTACATAATTCTCATGTGAAACCCAAAACATGATGATCGGCGATCTAGATTAATTTATAAGTACCGATCGCTTTCATCTTAGTGAATATTTGTTTGAACATTTCTAGGTCTGATTAATCTGGCAAATCCCACATTGTCAGGAAAGTTTAGCTCTTAATTTTACCAGTGTTCCATCTCAGTGAAAAAAATGCGTAGCATTCTAGTAGGAGAGTATTAATTTGAGAAATGCGGTCGGCTTGACCGTCAATGCCTGTGGATGAGTAACCGCCGACGGCCTCAGTTGTTCGCGCAGCGTTGCGTCAGCAAAGCAGGAAGTAAACAGTAAAATGTCATATTATGCGGTGCGACCCCGCGCCGCCGACAGCTCGCTTGCGGAACGCGCACCAAGAGAGACGTTTTATATCGGTTTTATGAAGCAGCTAGGCAAAGATCGCTGAGGTCAAATTACACTGTAAAATCAATCAATTATGTGCTGACTTCAATCATCACTAGTCAGATATGTTGCCTTGAAAATGTACGACTCTATCTATAACTAATCAAGCCTTTTATTCTGTTGGATAGGGACGAAACTACTGAATATAAGGAGTGTAAAATGGCAAACTATAAAGTAAAGTTGAAAACTCCAGATGGAGAGCAAGAAATTGATTGTCCTGATGACAAGTATATTCTTGATGAAGCAGAAGAGCAGGGATTTGACTTACCCTTCTCTTGTCGTGCTGGTGCTTGTTCTACCTGTGCTGGCAAAATAGTGGAGGGTACAGTAGATCAAGGCGATCAGTCATTTTTAGATGACGATCAGATGGCAGCAGGGTATGTTTTAACTTGCGTAGCTTATCCCACATCTGATTGCACAATTGAAACCCACCAAGAAGAAGCGCTTTACTAAAGTTAGCAGCTTTGAGTCAATCAAAAATCAAAAAAATTGTCTAATTAATTATTGAGAGGAAAATTATATGGCTACTTACAAAGTTACTCTAAAAACACCAGACGGCGATCATACTATTGATTGTGCCGATGATACTTATATCCTTGATGCTGCTGAAGAAGCAGGTATTGACCTACCTTACTCCTGTCGTGCTGGTGCTTGTTCCACCTGTGGAGGTAAAGTAGAAGGTAACGCAGATGATGTAATAGATCAAAGTGATGGCTCCTTCTTGGATGACGATCAGATCGCAGCAGGATATGTGCTAACTTGTGTTGCTTACCCTAAAAAAGACTGCACCGTTGAAACTCACAAAGAAGAGGAACTTGTGTAGTTGAGGATTTTTTGATTGTTTATCTCAACGTTGGTTGAAGACCCGCGCTCTCCCGTTGGCGGAGCCTAGCGGCAGCTATTAGGGGAGCGTCGGGATGTTTGCGTAGCATTCCGGAGGAAAAACCAATCAATCTTGCGGTTCTTACAAGGGTATGCTATCCTAAATATAATTAGGCTGCTGGGCTAGCAGTTTCAGTCTGTGGAGCGACCGTAAGACCATAAAGAGGTTTGGCCTCGGAGGCAGGTGCTACGTTAGCGCAGCTCCTCTGTCAAGAGGAAGCAGAAAGTCCTGATCCGCGAGGTTTAGGAATCCCGCGTTGTAGCGTAAGCGCAACGTCGGGAGGATGTCAAAGTTAACTGAACAACCAACTATAAGCGAAGGCAGAAGGCAGAAGGAACAATTGCTTGGGGTTTGTAGACACGAAGTTGAGTGTCGTTGACTATCATAAGCAATTTTCCCTTTCAGTCCGGGATGCTGCACAAACAGCTCCCACTGCCTTTTTCAATCACCTACCACCTTCTTCAATTTTGTCCAAAAGTGACCGACTCACTGAGGGTTTGGATCTCTGTTCCAGGAAAATAAAAACTGAGAATACGACTGCTACTCCAGCCTAACTCAGCTAACTTAATAGAGCCTTTCTGAGAAAAACCGACCCCATGTCCAAATCCCCCTCCAACAAAACTATAACCCCATAAAGTTTTATCGGGTTTGTATATAGGGTCTAAATAAAAGAGCGTACTCCAAGGTACCCAAAAGGCATTTTGTACTTCGTCCTTATTTAGCTCTACAATGCCTTTATCAGTTTCCGCAGTCATTTTCAGAACACGACCAGCTAGCGATCGCTCTGTCACCTCCACATTTTCTATAGTTTCAATTTGAGCAAAAGGACTTTTTTTCTCTCGAAAATAACTCTTCAAATAGCTAACTATACCAGGCAAACTCACTACCTCCCGCCAACGAAACTCTATCCAACCTTCTTCATTAAATCCTTTTTTAAGACTCATAAACTTACGAAAATTTTGTTCATCAGCTAAACTATTTGTAGATAAATCCCAGATATTATTAGCTGAATCAACTACAGGTCGTAAATATGGACGTTCAGTACCATTCCATAGATCGTTAAAATCTGCTGTCACACCGCCACTAACAGCAAAATAAACTGCATCTATCAATTCATTTTCATAAGTCAGGACTTTTCCTCTAGTTGCTGCTACTGCTTCATCTGTTTCTGGGTATACATCTAATCCTTTGTAAACTTGACAGTGAGTATTGGCACACAACTCATAATTATCTGCTACAAACCTATGCAAATTTCTTAGTGCATAAGTTCTAGCTAGAATTGCTTGGGCTTCCAGGGATGCTTTTGGTGGCCAAGCTCCTAATTCGTGGGGTACTACTCCCCGAATATAAGTTTCTATTGGGACATTATTGACTAATGTGTAGCTTCCATAAGCATTCGGTTGTAGTTTAAGGGAGCCAGCATAACGTCGTTCTTCTGGTATTGCAGTGTCTTGATTAAATTGATTATTTACGAGAATTATATTTTTTCCTGCTGTAATATTTAACTCATGGCGATGATAAGTATAGCCATTCATTTCCCAGTAAGCTGTGGGCCGTTGTTTGAGAACTTCCAAATCGAGATATACATTTGTATTACTATGAGCTTGTAGACTTTCTAGTAGCCAGCGTCGCAATAAAGGAGTTTTATAAACTTCTCTTTTTGCCCAAACTTTCCATCTTCCGGGTTGGGTTACTTCTACTTCTATTCCCTTATCTTTCCATAATTCAGCATCTTCTTCAGCATTTTCATAACTGCGGTGACTGCTGAGAATTAACCGCTCTTTTAATAATGCTTTTTCTAGCGGTCTCATCTTAATGTTTAGCTCAACTTTTTCTGTAGTAAGAGTTTCTTCTCCCGCTGGAGTTTTAAAGCTTAAAGTTAATTTATCTCCAGGAGTAGCTGTAAGAGTAATTTTATCTGTGGGTTTAGTACCAAATCGTTGTATAACTCCTATTTTGAGCAATTTATTCGATTCTTCTAAAGCTTCTGCTGGTATTTTATATAATCCTAGTAGTAAGGTTGTTATTAATATTGTACTCGGAATTAATTTATGAGTGAAATATTTTTTATATATCTTAGTCTGCAATTTTATTTACCTCCATAGTGTTGATTTGCGCGTTTTTGTAGCTAATATAATAGCTAGGCTTTCAAAAATATAATTTAATTATTTTGAGCGATCGTCAAACTTAATAGTCAGTCAAATAAATCTTTTTACTCCAAAAATATTTCGCCTTAAAAGGCGGGATTTTAGAGCCAATTATTTTGATCGAATCACATCTTCAATGCACAAATAATTTTGTCCACCTACTTATACCATTTCTCAAAAACTTTTCTACATTTTATTGAGTAGGGGAGTGGGTAGGGGCGTTGCATGCAACCTCCCTACAGGGAGAATTAATTAATGGATAATTGATAATGGATAATTGATAATTACCTCGGGTTTTAACCGCTACGGAATTGAACATAAAGAAATATTATTTCTTCTCTTGGTTGATTGGATATGGCGAGGGGACCGCTGCCTACTGCCTACTCCCTTACTTTCATAGCTAATGGGATAATTTTTTATTTGGAAGTCCCTAAAACCTCAATAGTCATAAGTCATAAATTAGGACAAAGATAATGGTAGGTAATCTAGAGAAATAAATTAAGTATAAATACTTGGGATTTTCCTAGTGAGAAGCGCGATCGCGAAGGTTAATCAACTTAATTTACAGAGTATAAATACTTAAGCATTGTCTGTTGCCTGTTCCCTGCTATATACTTAAACTTGGGGAAAATTTGCATAAGTTGCTTTATTTTAACAAGAATAGTTAATTTAGACAAATTAAATTTTCCCATAATTATTTTTTAGTTGAAGTTAATTAGGAGTCAATATGAATCAGGAAAAATCAAAGCAACATATTTATGATTCTCGGATAGATTTATCTCCAGAGAAACGTTCTAAAATAGTGGGTATTCTCAATCATACATTAGCAACAACTCTAGATCTAAAAACTCAAGTAAAACAAGCCCACTGGAATGTTAAAGGAATGGATTTTTATCAATTACATGAATTATTTGATGAAATGGCTGGTGAACTAGAAGAATATATTGATACATTTGCAGAAAGAATTACAGCTTTGGGAGGGATAGCAATGGGGACAGCTCGAATTGCTGCTTCTGAATCAATTTTAGAAGAATATCCTGATGAAATTATTGATGGAAAAGATCATTTAATTGCATTGGCAGACCGCTTCGCACCTTATGCAAAATTAGTCCGAGATGGAATAGAGAAAACAGATTTGTTAGGAGATGCAGATACATCCGATTTGTATACCGAAGTTTCTCGAACTATTGATAAACGTTTGTGGTTCCTGGAAGCACATTTACAATCAAAATAAATCTGTTTTATTAATTAAAAAATAAACATAATACGCGATGTGCAATTTTCTACGAAATTATCAGGGTTTCTGGATCTTGAGCAGAAAGTCTGGTTCTCAAAACCACCTAAATCTCGTCGGTTGAAAATAAGTTGCACACGGCGTATATAATACAATCACAACCAATCTTTCTGATTTTAAATAGGTCTAAAAAATAGATAGCGATCGCTCAAAACATTTCATAAAATCATTTTGAGTAAGTTGAAAATTTAAGATCCTAGGAATGTTTTAGCCAGTAAGAAAGTGCAAAAAAAATCATTATGAAAAGTAAAGTTCCTCAAACATCCTACTACTTTATTCATTCTGCCCTCCACTTAATGCCTTGTCATCAGGATGATTTTTAACACCTACCTACTTAGGTAATAATTAGTAATTGTGATATATTCTAGAGCAGATTTTTATATATGCTCTTTTCTTTTAATATCTGGTGAAATGAATAATTCTTTTTCAACAAACTATGCCTCTCAATTACAAAATCTTATGGCAAAAGCAAGTATTTCTAGCTTTAAAGAATTAAGTAAAAAAGCAGGGGTTTCGGAATTACAGCTTATTAGGTTGCGACGTGGGTTAGGGTCACAAATGCGAGTAGATATTTTACTCAAAATTAGTCAAGCATTAGGAATCAGCTTAACAGAATTATTAGATAATTTTGCCCCCGAACTTGTCAAAAAATCAGTACCAACTTCTACATCAATATTAGAGCAAGAATATCGCAATCTTCAGGCAAACTTTGAAAAACAAAAACAATTTTTAACACAAGAGTTTCAGCAGTCTAGCTTGCAAATTTTAGAATCCTGGTTACAACAATGGCCTACTGTTGTATACAAAGTCAAACAAAATCCTCGTTTAGCATCAACTAAGATATTACCTTTGTTACGTCCAGTAGAGCAATTGATCCAAAAATGGAATGTAGAATCTATCGTTCCTGTGGGAGCAGAAGTTCCTTTTGACCCTCAGTTACATCAACTAATGGAAGGGTCTGCCCAAGAGGGAGAATTGGTAAAAGTTCGTTACACAGGCTATCGGCAGGGAGATAAACTACTATTCCGTGCCAAAGTTAGTCCTATCAATTAAATCAAATAACAGAAAAGTTTATATAGTAATTGATTTTGACTTACTTATCAATAAATTTGGACTTAATCTCAGTAATGGGGTATACTAGCCTAGGTTTGTAAATAGTTAGAGTCATAGCTTCTAGAAAATATGAGTACTGTGGTTAAGTATATTCAACCTAATGGCATTTTAGACGGCACTAAGGCTACTGCATTTCGCCAAGAAATTAGCGAGCAAGTTGAAGCTGGAGCAGATATTATTTTGATAGATTTTAAAGATGTCACCTTTATGGATAGCTCTGGTTTAGGTGCTTTAGTTTTAGCGCTCAAAACTGTTAGAGCTGCTGGAAGTCAATTAGTTGTATGTTCTATTAATGAACAAGTCAGAATTCTGTTTGAATTAACAAGCATGGACCGAGTTTTTGAAATATTTCCTAGCCGAGAGGATTTTGATAAAGCCTCTGTTGAACCTAATACAAATCTTCAGTCTCAAAGCAAAAACTAAGATTTTTAATTTCTGAGTTAGTATCTCAGATTTTAAATTCCAGTATCTTAAGTGGTAGATTAAATCTTCTTCCATTATTTCCCGATTGATGTAAAATTTCTTTCAAATATTCTCTATTCCCAAGAGAGTACATTTAACTAAAAATTATGAGGAAGAAATTTTTAATTTCAGATAAAATCTAGAATTTTTTACTTAAAGAAAATCAAATTCAAACTTTGTAATAAAGCTTCAGCTTATTTGGAGCTTAATGTCATGTTTAATATAGATTAAATTCAAAATCAATCAATCTTAATCAGAGCAGATTTAGGTATATATTAAGTTAGCCAGACTTGGTTTTTTTGTAGCAAACCTTTTTCTTGTAATAGATTAAGATTTTTTTTGCTTAACTCCTGTTTTAGTATAGAAGTGTTACCAAAAAATTGTGGTTTAAAGCCTCTCCTTTTAAAGGGATAATAAAAAAAAATTTCTTTTGAGTCAATCCTCTTCTTTTCAAGGAGAGGTAATTTCAGTTATCAGTTATCAGTTATCAGTTATCAGTTATCAGTTATCAGT
>NZ_CEZPJD010000155.1:10595-12665 GCF_983059655.1 Okeania sp. | reverse complement strand
GCAAAAGAAATATTTGCCAGAGAGTAAATCATTTATATTTCCTCCACCCTTCTACCACTGAAAATTTTCTAGGCAACTCTATAAATTCTCCGGAAAAATCAAAAATATTGAGATTTTGATGATGTGGGAATGACAAAAATCAAAGAAATATTTGCCAGAGAGTAAATCATTTATATTTCCTCCACCCTTCTACCACTGAAAATTTTCTAGGCAACTCTAGAAATTCTCCGGAAAAATCAACAAGATTGAGATTTTGCTGATGTGGGAATAAAAAAGTTAGACGATCTTTACTTGATAAAAATCTAATCAACTTCTAAGATTAAATCAACCATTCACAAATCAAAAATATGAAATATCCAAAACAACCTTTAAAATATCCCATCACTCACAAAACAGACATAGTAGAAAATTATCACGGTGTTCAAGTTCCCGATCCCTATCGATGGTTAGAAGACCCTAATTCAGAAGAAATTCAAGAATGGGTAAAGGCGCAGAATGAAATTACTTTTAATTATCTTTCAGAAATTTATGAACGAGAAACTATAAAAAAACGACTAACTAAAATCTGGGATTATGAAAAATATAGCGTTCCTTTCAAAGAAGGCGATCGCTACTTCTATTACAAAAATGATGGTTTACAAAATCAAAGTATTTTATACACTTTGCCTACTCTTGATGCTGAACCAAAAGTTTTGATAGACCCTAATAAATTTTCAGAAGATGGAACAGTTGCTCTGTCGGGAATTGCTATTAGTAAAGATGGTAAATTAATTGCTTATGGTATTTCTAAATCTGGTTCAGACTGGCAAGAATGGCGAATAAAAAATATTGAGACGGGAGAAGATTTACCAGATGTTTTGCAATGGATAAAATTTAATGTTCCAGCTTGGACAGATAATAATCAAGGTTTGTTTTATAGTCGCTATGAACAACCAGAAGCAAGAGAATTAGAAGAAACTAATTATTTACAAAAAATTTACTACCATCGTTTAGGTAATGCTCAAAGTGATGATGTACTAATTTATGAAAAACCAGAGCGAAAAGAATGGAGTTTCAATTGTTATGTTACAGAAGATAGTAAGTATTTAGTTATTACAGTTTGGCAAAGTACAGACCGCAAAAATTTGGTTTTTTATCAAGATTTAACTGTAGAAGATGCACCTATAGTAGAACTAATTAGTGAATTTGAAGCTGAATATCGTCTGATAGATAATGATGATAATATCTTTTGGTTTGTCACAGATTTTGATGCTCCGAAAAGACGAGTGATTGCCATTGATATTAATAACCCTCCATCTCCTTCTTTAGTCACAGGAGAAAATCGGGATAAATGGCAAGAAATTATTCCTGAAACAACAGATACATTGAGAGGAGTAGGTACACTTAATAATCAGTTTGTTGCTTTCTATTTAAAAGATGCTCATACTCAGATAAAAATATTTAATCTTGATGGTACTCCAGTCAGAAATGTAGACCTACCCGGAATTGGTTCAGTAGGTGGTTTTAATGGTAAACGTTACGACACAACTACATTTTATAGTTATGTTAGTTTCACAACTCCTTCAACTATTTATCAGTACGATATGGTTAGTGGTGAAAGTAAAATTTATCGCCAACCAACTGTAGATTTTAATCCTGATGAATTTGAAACCAAGCAAATTTTTTATAGTAGTAAAGATGGTAAAAACATTCCTATGTTTATTACTTATAAAAAAGGTCTAAAGCTGGATGGTAATAATCCGACTATTCTTTATGGATATGGTGGATTTAGTATTTCTCTCACTCCAAATTTTTCTATTAGTAGATTAGTCTGGTTGGAGATGGGTGGTGTATATGCAGTTGTCAATATTCGTGGAGGTGGAGAATATGGTGAAGAGTGGCATAAAGCTGGAATAAAACAACAGAAACAAAATGTATTTGATGATTTTATTAGTGCTGCTGAATGGTTGATTAAAAATAACTGGACTTCATCCAAAAAATTAGCTATTACTGGTGCAAGTAATGGTGGTTTATTGGTAGGTGCTTGTATAACTCAAAGACCAGAATTATTTGGTGCAGCTTTACCCGCAG
>NZ_CEZPJD010000155.1:0-10495 GCF_983059655.1 Okeania sp. | reverse complement strand
GTAGGTGCTTGTATAACTCAAAGACCAGAATTATTTGGTGCAGCTTTACCCGCAGTGGGAGTAATGGATATGTTACGTTTCCATAAATTTACTATTGGTTGGGCATGGGTTGCTGATTATGGTTCTCCAGATAATCCAGAAGAATTTAAAGCTTTATATGCTTATTCTCCCCTACATAATTTAAAGCCAGAAATATCTTATCCGGCAACTTTAGTTACTACTGCTGACCATGATGATCGGGTTGTTCCAGCTCATAGTTTTAAGTTTATTTCTGCTTTACAAGCAGCTCATATTGGAGATAATCCAGTGTTAATTAGAATTGAAACTAAAGCAGGTCATGGAGCAGGAAAACCTACTACAAAAATTATTGAAGAAATTACAGATGAATTTGCTTTTTTGCTGAGAAACTTTGAGATTGAATTGCCAGAAAATTTTGGTAATTAATTATAGCAGTTTTGGAGTTGATGAGGTACAAAATTTTAGGACTTTAGGTAGGGAGTAGGAAAAAAAAATTAATTTTAAAACTGTACCTCACGTTCCTAAAAAGTGCTGCAATTTGTTAGTTAATCACAACTCCAATAATGATTTGATAAATTCTTCTCCAGTATAACCAACTAAAAATCCAGTAAATATTCCTCCCCAAAAATCTTCAACAGAAACAACCTGTTGAACATTACTTTTTCGAGCAAATGCAACAATAATATCATGTCCGGTTGAACAGTTATAAATAAACGATGAAGGAGTCAGGAGTCAGGAGTCAGGAGTCAGGAGGGAAGAAAGAAGAAGAAGGAGAAAATTTTTTTTATCACTAATTATCCGGACATGATATAACTATCAAGGAAAAAATGATTGTACGCAATATTCCTATTAAAAGCTGTCTTTCAAGCTCAAGTAAATCAGAAACATTATCTGCATTTTTGACCGAATAATTAAGGTTTAAATCCTCTCTTTTAAAGGAGAAAAGAGAAAAAAATCTTGAAGCGTCAATTATTAATTATTAATTATTAATTATTAATTGTTGAACATATACCCAAAAAAGCTACCAATTATTGCTCCAATAATTGATGAGCGCATTGGTGCTTTGATATTAATTGTAAAAGGAAGTGTATCGATATGAAGTTTATCATCAAATTCGTAACGTACTTGAATTTGAAAAGTATGGTTTACAGGAGGAAAGAAAAGCCATTTTGTAGTTTTCAAAACAAAATGTTTTACTAATGAATTACCTGGTTGGAGAACAATTCCAACTTGATTTTCAGGTGTCTTAGTATCAGCAGTAGTATCAGCAAATTGTATATCTCCAAATTTTATATCTCCTTCAACATCACCATAAATGTTTAATCTGAAATAATTCTGCGGAGGTATACTTATGTTTCCTATTACATTTCCGTAAATATCAACATGTAAATCCAGGTCATAATCTTCTTCTTCAGGACTCACTGCTATTGCAACACGATCGCCAGTATTTTTTAACTGAAACTGAAGAAATACAAGGAAAAACTGAAGTATATCTTGCATAATAAACTTTAGTCTTAAACCTAATCTAATTAGTTAGACAAGGAAGTAATTTTTTCTTGGACTAGAAACTTTGATTTTTGCATCAATAGGATCAATAGTATTAACTTTTAATTCAGTTTTTTTGTCTTCTTTTCCAATGCTTTTTATCTCTTTTTTTCGATTCTCTTTAAGTCGCTTTTTATATCTTTTTTTACCTAACTCGTCTACCAAACTAACTGGAATATGTGTTTCAGTGCTTTGAATTATGACAGGAACTAAGAATGGATTTCTAATCACAACATATATTGAAATTTCTTCACCTGCTAGTGTCAAAGGTGTTGAAGTAGATGCTTCCAGTTTAAGTGCCCCACGTACATTTCGAGCAGCATCTTTTTCCTTTTGATATGCACAAAAATTTTTGTTGGAGGCAGGTGGAAGTAATTTTTGGGTCTCGTTTTTCATTAATCTAATTTTATTTTAAATATCCCTTTCCCACATCAAAGAATAAATAGTATCTCAAGATTGGGAAAGATAAAGATGAAATTCATAAACTTAGAATAACAATTTTATCTTTCTTTGACCATCAAAGATATCCGGAGATAAACTGTTATATAAAGTCTCATTAATTAGCCATAATAAAAATGTTTTTGTCTGGTGTTGAGAGAATCTTCCAAATTTCTATACTTTGTTCTAGAGTTTTAGTACAGAACAAAACAAATGCCAAAGTTTTTAGTTTTTTTTGTTAACTAAACCCACCAATACTTTTTTGGAAAATATAGTATTTTTAATTAGTCTGGAACACTTACTTAGGCTTAAACACTTGATTTAAAGGGCTGATAAAATTCTCTCTACCCCATTCTTATTTAAAATGACTATATTTACTAATATCCGAATCCTAACTTTGGTAAGCATTTCCTACGGAATGCTACGCAAACAGCTATTAGCTGTCAGCTATCAGCAACAAGATTCTCTCCTTAAAGACAGTGTTTAAATTAACAATTGACTTTAAGAGCAAGGGAACTAACTTTTGTAGTAAGACAATTAATAAAGCTTTTATCCTAAATTAAAAGCAATAGCTGATAGCTGATGGCTGACGGCTGTTTGCGCAGCATTCCGGAGGAAATGCTTACTAACTTTGAGATTTTGTCTGACGCAACTCTTGTTGTAAATCTTTCATAAATTCCATAAAAAAATCTTTAAATACACAAGCTCTTTCTGAACTTCCAGTGCTAAAAGTAAAATTTATATCCTGGGTTTCAATAGCAGCGTTTCCAATTTTAAAGATAAAAACTGTTTTTCCTGGAATTGTAGAAGATGATAATAACCCATCAAAATTTGATTCCTTCAAAGCTATTCGTGGTGTTTGAAGAGTCAAAGGATTAGATGTAAAAATTTCTTCTACTGATTTATCTAGGTTATTTTTTAATGTTCTTAATGCACCTGTTGTTGTTTGCACAACCTCCCCAATATTATGTCCGATATCTAGAATATGAACATCATTGGGAAGATTTTTTGCACAGTAATTCATCACTTGATTCTGTGCTTTTTTACCAGCAATATATTTCCATGGCAAAATACCTTCTCCTAAACTTTGTACTGTATTTTTTGCAGTTTTAGTAATAGGTAAAGGAATCTCTTTCTCAAAAAATCTTTGATTAACTATTTGCACCATTTCATAAGCAAGAACTTCATCTTCTGTATTTTTATTTAATAGTTCAGCAATTCTTTTGACATCTGCTTCACTATAACTTGTTGCCACTTTTTCCTCAAGATATGCTCTTCTTTGTTGATAGGTAGGATTAGAAGTTGACTCGAAAGGACAAAACCATAAATCACGCTCTCGATCGTGAAATTTAGTAGCTCTAAAATAAATTTTTGCCCACCAAGGTAAGGAAGCAGTATCGTATGTGTGTAAACGGTCTACATCTCCTGAAGTTTCAATTTTCTTTATTTGCTCTGAATCAGAAATTATAATTATGTCTAGTAAAAATGGAATTTTCACTCGAAATGGATTAAAGCTGATAATATCTAACATTTTTTATCTTTCCTAAATATAGGTTTTCTTGCTTTTCTAATAGCTAGTGTCGCTACGCGGAAGTTAAAAGTTAAAGAGTGCATCTCAATTTTGGATAAAGCCAAAATTTTATTGCTTTTAGGGAACAGGGAACAGGGAATAGGGAATAAGAAAAAAGTATTTTTGCAAATATTGAGATACACCCAAATCAAATATTAAGTAAGCGTCAAGAATGATTTTAGCGATTCTAGTGCAAAAAGGCAGAAGGCAGAAGGCAGAAGGCAGAAGGGAAGAAAGGTTATTGTACAAGCTTTTGAACCTTTTTTAACTGGTTAGTTATTTCCGCCATCCTGCACTAGGAATTAAGCAAAAATATCTTATTCCGTGAAACCCTACTTCTTACTCCTTGCTTCCTATTCTCAAGAATATGTAGCAAGATTTTAAGAAATAGTAAGCTGTTGTGCATTTAAAACACTTAGAGAGTTGTATGTTTAATTAAAATGATAACCCTTATAACTTCTGAATTCTAACTTCGTTATTACCGAATAATTAAGGTTTAAACCCTCTCCTTTAAAGGAGAAACAAGAAAAAATTTTGCTTTGAGTCAATCCTCTTCTTTTCAAGGAGAGGTAATTGTTAATTATTAATTATTAATTATTAATTATTAATTGTTTACCTACCTTTCGCCAAGGTGCAAAAGCATTTTCTACACTAAATAAAGCCGGACTTAGACTAGGATAATGCCGACGCAAAACAGTCAACATACTGTTATTATCAATCCAATCTAAACCAAATTGGGTATAAATTTCAGCTCTATAATCTTCAGTAAAGAAACGATCGCTTTTCAACCTTCGAGATGCCATAAGAATAAACACACGAAAAGCAGTATCACTAAAACCAAATCCCGTGGGAGGATTTTCCGCAAACATACCCACCATTAAATCTACACTATCAATATTATTCTGATAAACTTCTCGTAATTCTTTCACCCATTTTTCATTATCAGTAATCTCTTCAAAAGATTTTACTCGTCCACGACCAATTAATTCTCTAAAATCATTATAACGAGGAACACCCCGCTCCCGGTCTCGCAAAATATCTACAGCAGCTAAATCAAAAACTTCACCATTATCTCGCACAAGTTGTTGAAGAAAACTCGGATAATTATATAAAGTAATTGCTCCTGGATGACTAATACCAAATGAGTAAAATAAATCCGGCATTTCTAAATTTTCTACAAGATTTCTGGTACGATTACCAGCAACTTCAAATAGGTTATTCTTTTGTAATAAATTCCCGTTTTTAACCGAATAAAACTTAAATTCATCTGGCATTAATGGATGCATTCTATACACAGAGACAAACTCTTCAGTTAAATAGTAGGGAGCTGTATGATGGTCAGTAGGAGAACCAATAATACCACTCAGAAGTTCGCTATCTCCCACACGGCCAAAAATCCTCTTGAAATTTTGACCCAATAAACCCCACCAGTTAGCATCCATAGCTATTTGTAAAGCTGGAAGGCCAAGAATTCCTGGAGTCCATTCTACGGTATGAATTTTTGCTAGTAAAGCAGCATTAATCAAACGAGCATGGTCAAATATATCCTCATCTGTCCATGCAGGATACTGTTGTTTAAGGCGATCGCAAATTATGTTATGTTCCTTGACAAATATAGTGTGGAGCATACTCAGTCCAATCCACCAATTATCGTCAAAGCCTACTAGATCGATACCATTTTCAGAATTAATAGGTAATAAACCATCATCCTCAATTAACATTTTGCCGTCTACATGGGAGCGTAACTTATCTATTGTTTCCCGATCGCTACCATATATTTGGGAGGCATCCCACCAATGAGTAACTGTATTAATATAAGTAGGAGGTCCTTGTATATTCTCATCGCTACGAGTTGTATCTGGTAAAGTTTTTTTGATTTCTAAAGGCCGATATTCTTCAGGCCAAGGATCGCCTTCTTCCAGGGGAATTTGAAACTTATTATCCTGTTGGTTGCCTCCATGGGAAAACCAGTCATGGGTTTGAAATTGAATCCAAGCAGCAGCTAATAGATTTAGGGTAGTAGCTGGTACAAATTCTTCTCGCGTCAATAACTTTCGACTAATAACACGAGGATTAGGATTAAGTAAATTCTCTTCATTAGGATAAACATTTTTCAGTGGAAAATTACGCCCAAAGCGAGTACCAGCCATACCCATTTTGGGGTCTTCCAAGTCATTAAAACTACCATCAGCAGTACGCACAACTAAATGGCGATCGCCAGGTAGAGGTAAAGGTAACTCGATATCATTTTGAGTAGGTAATTGTGCCGTATCATGAAGGTTTTCTTCTCTTAATTTGTTACGAAATCTAAGTAATTTTAGTAATGCAATGGGAGTAGGGAATTTATGCCAAGGCCACTTCATAAAGTTCTCCTTTTATAACAGTTATATTTTGAGGACTTGAGGCTTACTCTAGACTCAAGCGTGGGTTAAAATATAGTTTTAACTCCTTTATAATATAACTATTAAATACAGTAATTGCCTAGTGTTATTTTTTTGTTAACCTATTTTAATATTCCCGATAGAAATTTGACTTTAAATTCATTTAGCATTTTATGATGAGTTAGTTTATTTGTGTTTAATAATCGGTCTTAGAGTTGATTTTTATTAAGGTTAAAATTCGGTGGTGCTGCAAATTATTTCGGTAACAAGATAGTTGAAGTTTCAGCCACCATTCATCATTAATATACATAACTAAAAGGAGTAGGTGGTGGTATCTTTTTAACAATGAATAATTAGCAATTAATAATTAATGATTACCTCTTCGTTCCCTAAAAGCGATATTATTTTTGCTTTATTCAGGCATTGAGATGCACCCACTTTAAGTTTATAAAATTGGCATTAAAAATAGCTAATTCAATTTATTTGAGATAATTATATCTATCGTTTTCTATTTTTTTGAAATATTTATCCCTTATTCCTTCTTGTTTCTTCCTTATTCCTTCTTACTTATAGCATTTATATCATCTCAGCGCTTAATAGTTTGTGTAAATCCAAGGGTAAATATCTAGTTAATATCTAGAGAAAATTTAAGTTTTTTTTTCAGACTTTTAAGCCTTTCTCTCTCTTCCTTTTCCCATGTATGGTATTCCCTACTTGCGCGATCGATCGTTCAATCCACAAAATGACTAAAAGATTTATATGTTGCTTTTATTCTTCAAAGGTAGCCATTTACTTGAAGGAAAATTTATACTAAAATTTTTCCAGAAGAATTTTATGATGACAAATTTTTGTCCAGAATTTGTTAACAAAAAACTCTTAATTATTCAACTTATTATGTAGGAGTTAAACAATGTCCTCACAACCTTTGACCATTATCAATGACAACTATCAAGCAGTGAAAAATGATGGACAAGATGTGATTGGTGGATTGACAAAAAATCCCAAAAGTTTGCCTCCCAAATATTTTTATGACGACCGTGGTTCAGAACTATTTGAAGAAATTTGTCAGTTACCTGAATATTATCCGACTCGCACAGAAGCTTCCATTCTAGAGAAATATGCAGATGAAATTGCTCAACTAACTGGATGTTGTGAATTAGTAGAATTAGGTAGTGGTAGTTCAACTAAAACTCGCCTTTTGTTAGATGCTTATCAAAAAATAGGTGGTTCTTTTAGATATGTACCTACTGATGTAAGTGGGGGAATACTCAAAAGTAGCGTATTAGAGCTACAAGAAAAATATCCAAATTTCTCTATTGAGGGATTTATTGGCACTTATGATGAAACTTTAGCTCATCTAAAATCAAACCCTACACCAACCTCTTTTGAAGGAGCTTCCCTAACTAGAACAATTTGTTTTCTGGGAAGTTCTGCTGGCAATTTTCCACCACAAGAATTTGACCATTTTTTGAATAAAGTTGTTAATGCTTTAAAACCAGGAAATTATTTTTTACTTGGTATAGATTTACAAAAACCCAAAGAAATTTTAGAACCAGCTTATAACGATAGTCAAGGAGTTACGGCTGCTTTTAATTTGAATATGTTATCCCATTTGAATTGGCGTTTCCAAGGAAATTTTGACCCCGGTTTATTTACTCATAAAGCAATTTACAATCAAGAAAAATCACAAATAGAAATGCGTCTTTATTGTCAAGAAAATGTCACATTCTCTTTGGAAATTCTAGATTTAAAGGTGGATTTTGAGAAAGGAGAAAGTATTCTGACTGAAATTTCTCGCAAGTTTGATTTAGCAGTTATTCAAACAGAGCTGGAAACAAAAGGATTAAAAGTTAAGAAGGTATGGACAGACCCTAAACAGTGGTTTGGATTAATTCTTTGTCAAGCTTGAAAAAAGCGGTCAGCACTCAGCAGTAAATGCTTAGAAGGGGAAAGCAGAATGCAGCTATGCTGTTTGCGCAGCATTCCGCAGGAAAGGCAGAAGGGAAAAAAAGCTTAAAAGGGTAATAGTTTTTTTATCACTGATTATCCGGACATGATATTACTCCCCTACTCCCCCAACTTCCTTACTCCCCTAATTCTTAATTGGGGCTTGCTGATTAACTATCAAAGTATTGACACATGAAAGTTTCAACCTTATTCGGTTGAAGAAAAGTGCCAGCTTTTTGGTCAAGAAAGCTCAAAAAACTAGCATTTTGTGCAAGAGTTGGGCAGAAAAATTAAGGGACAATTCTGGCAACTATAGCAATGAGCGCTGGTATATTTACAAATTGCAGGATTTGCCCAATAGCTAAAAGTCTTATGTTATCGGCAATTTATTCCCTCTGTTGCCAGATGAGCTGTTGCCTGTTGCCTGCGCACAGCGCTATACATCCTCTTTAACTCCCCATTCCTCCTGACTCTTAACTACTTCCTACTCCCTACCTCAACAAAAAGACTTATTCAGCAAACCCTAATTAAAGCCTAAAAGTTTGAATTAAAAAAATATCCAAGTAAATAAACTTTCTGACCGAAATATTGTGCTTTAAAGTCTCCACTTTTAAGGGGATAATAAATAAAAATTTTTATGATTAGTCAATCCTCTAAAGGAGAGGTAATTCTAAATTCTAAATTCTTGAAATTATGAACAGTCTTAAATCTATCAATCCACCAAAACTTGATAATAGTCATACTAACAATAAACTACGCCAAGATATCCTTGATTACTTTAATAATGCTTGGCAACTTGAAGATATTTTGATGAACAGTCTAGTGGGTGAAGAAACATTTTATTCCAATCCCGACCCTTTGAGAAATCCTTTAATTTTTTATCTCGGACATTCAGCGGTTTTCTACATCAATAAATTAATTAGTGTGGAATTATTAGAAAAACGCCTCAACCCTAACTACGAAATATTATTTGAGCTAGGAGTAGATCCAGAAATACCAGAAGAGTTAGACCAAGCAATCGCCCACATTAACTGGCCTAAACTTGAAGATGTTTGGCAGTACCGAGAAAAAGTCTATCAAATCATATTAGACCTAATTGAGAAAACTCCTTTAAATCTGCCCATCCATCAAAATCATCCTTTGTGGGCATTGATGATGGGTATCGAACATCAACGCATCCATATCGAAACTTCATCTATGTTGTTTCGGCAACTACCTGTAGAAAAACTCAAACGTCCTAGTAATTGGGAATATGCTCCTACAAATGCTAGGCAAATTGATAATGAAATGGTTGAAGTTGCTGGTGGGGTAGTAAAAATAGGTAAACCAGCAGATTATCCTACTTTTGGTTGGGATATAGAATATGGCGATCGCCAAGTAGAAGTTTCGTCTTTTATTGCTAGTAAATATTTAATTACCAATTCAGATTTTCTAGAATTTGTCAAGTCTGGTTGTTACGAAAATCAAGATTATTGGACTCAAGAAAGTTGGCTTTGGAAAACTCAAAATAACATCAAACATCCTAAATTTTGGATACCTGAAAATGGTGATTATAAATATCGAGCTATGTTTGATGAAATAGATTTACCTTTAGATTGGCCTGTGGAAGTTAATCATTATGAAGCAATGGCTTATTGTAGTTGGAAAGGTAAAAATATTCGCTTAATGAGTGAAGCTGAATATAATTTAGCAACTTATGGAAATGGCAAAGAAGCAGAAGCAGATAATTACAATCTGAATTTTAAATTTGGTTCTCCTTCTCCCGTTGGTTTATTAGAAACTACCAAAAATGAATCAGGATTATATGATTTGCGGGGTAATGTTTGGGAATGGTTAACTGATAATTTGAATCCTCTTTCAGGATATAAACCTCATCAACTTTATGAAGATTATTCTGCTCCATTTTTTGATAGTCAACATAATATGATGTTAGGGGGATGTTGGATAACTAATGGTACAGAAGCTTTGAAATATTATCGTAATTGGTTTCGTCCTAATTTTTATCAACACGCTGGTTTTAGAATAGTTCAGGCATAATTATAAATTGATAGAAGCCATGACTCAGAAAAAGTTTTATCTATTAATAGATCCAACTATTATACGTTCTTATCTCGTATCTAAATGGATTGAAGCTTTTGAAAAAATGCCAGAATTTCAAGGAATATTAGTTAAAGAGGAGGTTCAATCAAACAGAATAGTTAAAGGGAGAAAAATTTTTCATCAAAAATACTTTGGTCAAAAATATTTGACTGATTAAATGTACAAATTATTAATTGATTTGTATCCTGGTATAGATCAGACGGAAAGAGCAATGATCGAGCGATATGGTGTATCTCGGTATTCTACTACTAGAGGGTTCTCAAACCATTTTTCTTGGGGATAATTTGAATGGAGAATATGCCAAGAATTGGTTAATGGAAGTCGCTAAAAATTCTTCAGTATTCATGCTTGTGCTCGTCAAATACTTAAACCTTGGTGGCTAGAAATAACTAAAAATCAAGTGTTTAATTGTCATTCAGCTGTTCTACTTTATGCTCGGGGGATACACTGTATTGAGAATATGCCAACTTACAAAAATATTAATCAGTTTAGACAA
>NZ_CEZPJD010000154.1:0-12744 GCF_983059655.1 Okeania sp. | reverse complement strand
CTCTCAAACTTACTCCCGAAATCTGCGAGTTTTACAGAATTAAATTCAGAAATTATTACGGGCGTGACTTCTGAACTTTTTCTTAGTTAAATTTGTTAAATTCTGTTTTTCCCTCTAACTTCCTTCCTTCTGTCGAGCATTGATATCTTTAGAAAATCAGGTAGATTTTCATTAATCAATACAGTTTCGTAAATTACCCTCTGAAATTAAATCAGACGTAAGCATTTAGCTATTAGCATTTCCTACGGAATGCTCCGCAAACAGCATCTCCTTTTGTCATACTGTAAACAGCTTTTTACCTTTTT
The DNA here is from genome assembly GCF_983059655.1 of Okeania sp. Taxonomy (NCBI): domain Bacteria; kingdom Bacillati; phylum Cyanobacteriota; class Cyanophyceae; order Oscillatoriales; family Microcoleaceae; genus Okeania; species Okeania sp. The sequence goes on along the minus strand of NZ_CEZPJD010000154.1, from coordinate 12,439 downwards.
CTTTCCTGGTGAATGCTGCATAAACATCATGTTGAATTCCCCTTCTAAGATAATAAGTTAATAGCTGATAGCATACCGCTGAATGCTTACGACTAAATCCCAAAATCTGTTTTGAGTTGTGCTACCCATTTTTTGACGCGTTCTTCTGTAAGTTCAGCTTGATTATCTTCATCAAGAGCTAAACCTATAAATTGACCGTTTTTGACAGCTTTAGATTCACTATACTCATAGCCATCTGTTGACCAATGTCCAACTGTTTTACCACCCAAACTAGAGATTTTTTCTTCTAAAATACCCATGGCATCTTGAAAGTTGTCGGAATATCCTATTTGGTCACCTGTGCCAAAATAGGCTACTTTTTTACCATTAAAATCAATATTGTCTAGTTCATCAAAAAAACCTTCCCAATCACTTTGTAGTTCACCAATATTCCAGGTGGGACTAGCAATTATAATGTTTTGATAACCATCAAAATCTTCAGTATTTACCTCATCCATATTATGGATAGTAACCACATTTTCTCCACCAAATTCTTCCTGAACCATCTCTGCTGCTGATTCAGTTTTCCCTGTTGTACTACCGACAAAAAGACCAATTTTTGACATTTTTTACCTCGCTTGTAATCATTTATATTTATGGTAGTTAGATGTAACTAACTTTTAGCAGTTAAAGTTATTGAATTAGAATTAATCAATATCTAATTCATCACAATAACCAGACCAATCACTTCGTAATCGATCCAAGTTATTGTTGGCATTGATTGTTTTATTTTGCCCATTAGTTTCTCCTGATAAATATTTATTCTGTTGTTTTTGATGACCATTTTTGTTTACTTTTCTGACTTTCCATGAAGCCAGTTTTCGTGAATTTTGCATTTTTTTTGATTTCCTATATTTATTTTATTTATGAAATTAAGTGGCTAAAATTAAGCTTAGTAATTCATACTTTTTGTAGCTAAATATTCTTAAAATTACCATTAATTATGATTGTTGATTTCTGATAATGATGGGATGAAATAACGAAGTCAGAAGTTAGAAGTTGTTTTTGTAACGGAGATTTGAGCAAGCCTCCAAAAATATTTCGCCTTAATTAAAGCGGGGTTTTAGACCCAATTATTTTGATAACTTGACAAAACTGTAATTATCATCGAACAGAAAACAAATCATAAAGGTCTCGTCATTTGCCTGTAATTTAATGACTGAAAATTACACAAAATAAATGTACAGATTACTTATTCATTGGAAACAAGTAACTAACTTATAGTAATAGAGAGATAGCTTAGAACTTATGTTGATGACGATCTCTCCTACTTTTCCCTTTTCTCTGCTATAGTTTGAATACTAACTGCTCTATTTAAAGTAATATCTATTAAATTGTTGTGTATTCAAGCTGCATATTTTGCTATCGGATAAAATCGCGATCGCCTTTTATATGATAAGTATTTCATCCATAATAGCTATTGAAAAATATGCAATTTAGGTACCTTAGAGCTTAGCTGTACTCAAACAAGATGAGAAAAAATATCAATAAATTGCGAAAAATATTTATAAGTCAAAGTCTTAATACACAATATATTCAATCCTTAGTATTATCAGTAGGGATTTCACTCAATCTAATGAGAAATATTTCTATTAATATTAACTCACAACCTAACTGAAATTGTCAAGCCTAAAAACAAAATTTTTCCACTTGATATCAAGAAAACTTAAAAGCATTCACCTGAGAAAGCAGTATTCATTACTCAAACAGCGAATATGATGTTTTCTGATAACTACCAATTTTCGACTACTGACTACTGAATATCGACTAATGACTATAAAACTATAGCGCTACACAAATATGGCGCAGACATTCCTCTATTCCCGGAAAAACTTTGATTACCAAATAATTAGAGCTTGCTGAATAAATATTTTTGCTAAAGCAGGGAGTAGCTAAGAGTCAAGTGGAGGGAGTTGTAAAGGAAGTACAGGGTTTAAAGCCTCTCCTTTAAAGGAAAAGCAATTGTTAATTATTAATTATTAATTATTAATTATTAATTATTTACAGGAGCCAGATCCTCAGACCTAAGTACAAAGAATATCCTGATTTCTGACCCCTGAGTTCTAGGCGTTAGTTGTTAAGACTCTTCTACAACACCATTCAAAGCATTTTCAACACGCTTAAAATCAAAACCCATAGCTCGCAGAGCGTGCCAGAGATGACCTTGAAGGAAGAAGAAAGCTAAGAAGAAATGGGCATTAGCTAACCAACAACGAGCAGTATGAGCACCTAGAGGCAACTCTAAAGTATCAGCAAAATAGGGAGTAATCCCAAGCTTAATATCCAAAGCTGGGCCATAAAACTCTACAGGATAAGCTAAAGTATTAACGGCACAGAAATAAGCCGCAACAAAACCTGCTAAAGCTATTCCACCTAAAGAGTAGGAAAGAATTGCTTCGCCAGAGAAGATTAAAACCCGTTTTGCCCAAGGAAGTGGCTCTTTGATAATATGCCAAATGCCACCTAAGACTAGCAGAATTCCCACATAAACGTGACCTCCAACTAAGTCTTCTAAGCTATTAACACTGGCAAAATGAGTTTGATATCCATATATTACTAATGGATCGAGAGTGGGATTAGTTACTAAACGTACAGTTTGAGTTGTCGCATCATAAAGCCCACCAAAATACATAGCTTTGGCTACTAATAATAAAGCACCAAATCCTAAAAAAAGTAGGTGATGACCTAAGATTATTCCTAACTGTTTTGGGTTATCCCATTCAAAGTGAAATTTCTTAGCTCCACCTGTTGCATCATTTAAGTTTTCTGGAGCTTTAAAAGTATGAAAAAGTGCTCCTGCACCTAAGACTGCTGATGAGATTAGATGTACAACACCAACTACAAAAAAGGGATAAGTATCTACAACTTCTCCACCGTTACCGATACCTAAACCTAAAGTTGCTAGGTGCGGCAGTAAAATTAAACCCTGTTCTCCCATAGGCAAATTAGGGGAATATTGAGAGATTTCAAACAGAGTAAATGCTCCTGCCCAAAAGGTAATTAGAGCTGCTTGACCTGCGTGAGCAGAGATGAATAAACCAGATAGTTTAGCGAAGCGAGCATTACCAGCCCACCAATCGTATTTAACCTCTGCTATATCATAAGTTTGCATGGTTTTGTTTCCTTGGATTATAGCCTCATTAGCAGTTTTTATTACAATAGCTACTACTATTTTTTATGTAGTAGTTATTACCTGCTTATATAATAATATACTATACACATGAAATAGAAAAACAGTACGATCAATTACTTTTTTTTAATAATGATTGAATAGTTTTTTTGAAAAAAATATTAATCTAATTTAGTTCAATAAATTTTACAAATAATAATGATTCAGCAGTTATGTTTAAAATAGCTATTTATACATTATTGTCTACTAAATATGCAAATTAAACTACTAATAAAGCAGATATCGAACGGGAATAATTATCGATTTTTAACAGATAAAATTGATTGACAATATGTCAGAAAATCACACCATCTTTGGTAAAACTTTCTTTCATAAAGTCAACAAATATAGCAGTGTCAAATTAGAGACTGCCCTAGCATAAATTCTAATGTTGTGTTTACTAAGTCACTGATTTGAGCAGATGGCAGTAGTAGAAATGCAAATCGCTCATCTCAGTACTGACTCAGCTCTATTCTGTATTGCTGAAATTGATGGAAGGTTCTAATTGTGATATCATACTCTTAATCAAAATACATAGCTTTGGCCACTAACTATAGTGGTCATTTTTTTTGCTTTTGGACTAGAGTAAGCTTTAATACTTTTTCTCAGATGTCCAGATTTATAATTATGGCCTTTTACCTCTTGTTCCAGAGGATATTACATACTTATTGCAACTAATATTCAATAATTTCCTTAATTTGTCAAGACTTTTTTGATATTTTTTATCATTAATTTTTTTTTACCTTAGCAGAGTGAAATCTTAAGAATGCCTTAAAATTAAGGAAGCAAAACTCTTTTACTTTGATGGGACAAATCGTTGATATCAAATCTATCTCAAAAAAATTTCTCTAAAGTATTGACAAAACTTGTCATTAAATTCATAATATGAATTACATTGCTTATGGTGTTCTTCTCTCTGGTAGGACAACGGAGTCCCTCAGTCATACTGAAAATATTCACAGCTTGACTGGACAGCAATTAGGGACTCTTTTTATTTGTCACGATACACGACTTATTGAAGAAGTAGCCATACTGTTTTACGGAAGTTATTAAGTCAAAAGTCATGCATTAAGATTTTATAAGATCAAAACTTTGATGCTACAGTAATTTACGGAAGTTACTTAACATTTTAAAGGAGCGAAACTATTTGAGGTTTGCTGAAAAAGTCTGATGGGTGAGGGTAGGAAACAAACGTAAGTGGAATGCTTAAAAATCATAAACTAGCAAGTGCCATAGCAGATTGTGGATTTTATGAATTTAAACGTCAACTTACATACAAATGTGAATGGTACGGCAGTAAATTAGTCATAGCTCCTAGATTTTATCCAAGTTCTCAAATATGTTCAAACTGTGGGCATCAACAGAAAATGCCGTTGCACTTGAGAACTTATGAGTGTAGTGAATGCGGTTTTGAAGCTGACAGAGATTTTAATGCTGCTGTCAACTTGAAAAACTATGGGTATCAGTAGCTTGAGTTCCAAGCGAATTTAAGCCTGTGGAGAAGATAAGTTACAGACTGCGGTCAGTGGTCTTCAGTGTTTGCGCAGCATTGCGTCAGCAAAACAGGAAGCTAACTCCAAAGCTTATGCAATCGTGTATGGGTAAGTTTGGGTAAGTTTAGTAGAACGGTTGATGAACATCGCAATGTACAACGATGAGATTGAAGCCTTGGAATTGATGAAGGTGGAATTAGAGGCAAATACCGAAGAAGAATCAAAAATCAAAGGAGCCGATCACAGCAATGTAGTCGGTATTTTTTCATGCCAAAAATCTTACAGCAGTTTTGTAGTTGATGAGGTACAAAATTTTAGGACTTTAGGGAGTAGGGAGTAGGGAGTAGGGAAAAAAAGATTAGCCTTAAAAGCGTACCTCACTATTCTAAAAAGTGCTGTAAGTCGTGGTGCATTATCATGGAAGAGTAGAGTGGGGGCATATTGCTCCCACTATCAGTGTTCCTTGTCTCCACCTACCATATTCACGGAAATAATATTGCTAAGTTTGTATATAAAATCCTTGTGGATCGATTCCCCAATTTACCCAACTAATAGCTTCTTTCGCCGAATTTACATGGGGAGGTACCCTTAAAGTATGAATATTTCCCGTGCTTGGACAAATCATTTTTAAGATTAATATTGGCTCAATATCGGCATCATCATCTATTCTTAAAAGAGTATATTCTTGCCATGTATCTATTTCTAAAGTTTGTAAATCTTGGCAAATTTTTTCATAACCAATTTCCTGAATTAATACTCGTCTGAGTTCAGCATTTTTTGTAGATAAAAGCCATTTTGCCTCCCATTTTTGAGGAGATAACATTCCATATTCTTCTGGTAATCTCACACCATGATTAGCATATAAACTATAACCATCAGCAAATTCAATTGCTGGTTTTCCTTCGGCGTGGGGGCGATATTCATCATCCAATAATAACTTTCTAGGGCGATCGCAAATAATACATAGATTTCTCAAAGGATATATCCAACCACAATCTCTAACAATAGATTCTAATACTTGCCAGTCATCTGAATTATAATCACAATTAATCACAGAAATACAAAAATCTATCCAAGCAACATAACTACTCCATAACTCTGTAGGAATAGGATAACTCCACAAACACAACAACTTAATTGAGATTTCAGCAACTATTTCTTGCCATTTTTCTTCTATTTGAGAGTAAAGAATGTGACTCCAAAGCTCCTCTGATTTTAGTGAATCTTCTGTTAATGAACTGTCAGTATCTTCCCGAATTTTGCTATTTATTTCTTCACATAATTTATCGGTAATTTGCAACTCTAGTTGTTCTCTCAAAAGTTGCCATCTATCTCCGAAAATGTGACGATGACCATAGTCATCTTTGCTTTCCCATCGCTGCCAAATGACACTAAGCAGAATGTCAAAAGCTGCATAGGGGCTTTCACAAAAAACAATTTCTGGGTTTGGGTCGCCCATTAAATTGTAGGCTAACTGAATCGCTTCAGTAGCTTTTTGACGATTAATAGGTTGGGTAGAATGTGCTATTGTATGCCACTTTTTCCGATAAACTCGAATCAGAGCTTCTTGCTCAGGTGTCAGTTTAGTAATTAGTTTTTTCATTTTTTAGGGAACAGGGAACAGGGAACAGGGAACAGGGAACAGAAAAGAAGAAAAAAACATATCATATGAATATAATAATTGCTATATTCTATACTTTTAAGGAACATCTAAATTCTCACAACTCATTCCTGATTGCTATAGCATTATAAGAATTAGTTAGGATATTTTTCAATCCTAAAACCCTTTTACAGTTTGCTATTCCCTGTTCCCTATTCCCTATTCCCTAGCGCGTAGCGCTATAAAAGCTTATGAATCAAGAAAGAATTATATTATGGTATCGTAACGACTTACGCGTCCATGACCATGAACCCATTGATAAAGCACTAAAAACTAAGGCTCAAATTATTCCTATTTATTGCTTCGATCCAAGACAATTTGGTAAGACTAATTTTGGCTTTCCTAAAACAGGTGCTTTTCGGGCAAAATTTTTAATTGAAAGTATTGCTGACTTGCGTAATACTCTACAAAAATTAGGTAGCAATTTAATAATTCGTCAACAAAAACCAGAAATAGCAATTCCTCAACTTGCTCAAGAATTCAAGGTTAAATCTGTATTTTTTTATCAAGAAGTTACAGCAGAAGAAATTCAAGTAGAAACAGCACTTCATCAAGCATTAAAACAAATTGGGATTAAGTTGAAATCATTTTGGGGTCATACACTTTATCATCCTAATGATTTACCTTTTGAAATTCAACAATTACCAGAAGTATTTACGAGCTTTCGGAAAGAGATAGAAAAAAAATCCACTGTAAATCCTACATTTTCAACTCCTAAAAAATTACCATTTTTGCCAGAAGTTGAACTGGGAGAATTACCGACTTTATCCCAACTCAATCTAGAATTACCACTACAAGATTCACGAACAGTTTTAGCATTTAAAGGTGGAGAAACTGCTGGAAAAGAAAGAGTAAAAAATTACTTTTGGCAGCAAGACTGTTTAAAAGTTTATAAAGAAACAAGAAATGGAATGCTAGGGGCAAATTATTCCTCTAAATTTTCTCCTTGGTTAGCTTTAGGATGTTTATCATCTCGCTATATTTATGAACAGGTACAAGAATATGAAGAACAGAGGGTAAAAAATAATTCTACTTATTGGTTAATATTTGAATTATTATGGCGAGATTATTTCCGATTTATTTGTCAAAAACATGGGAATAAAGTATTTCATAAATCTGGTTTACAAGGAGTAGCTATTCCTTGGCAAGAAGATTGGGAAAAGTTGAGAAAATGGCAAGAAGGTAAAACAGGATTTCCCTTAGTTGATGCTAATATGCGCGAACTTTTAATGACAGGTTTTATGTCAAATCGTGGCAGACAAAATGTTGCCAGTTTCCTGACTAAAAATTTAGGAATTAATTGGCAAATGGGTGCTGAATGGTTTGAGTCTTTACTGATAGATTATGATGTTTGTAGTAACTGGGGAAATTGGAATTATACTGCTGGAGTAGGAAATGATGCACGAGGTTTTCGTTATTTTAATATTCCTAAACAGGCAAAAGATTATGACCCCGAAGGAAAATATGTTAAACATTGGTTGCCAGAATTAGCAAAAATACCTGCTGCTAAAATACATGAACCAGGAAAATTATCACCTATTGAACAAGAAAGGTTTGGTGTAAAAATTGGTGTTGATTATCCACGACCAATGATTGATTTGTGGCAGTCTGTTAAAGAAAATGAAAAAATTTATAATGCAGCGTTAAAACCTGAAGTTAGAAGAGGAAAGAGAGAATTAGGAAGAAGAAAATTTTATAGATAAATTTGAGAAAAATTCCATCATTAAAAATCATATTTCAGTTGTACTATCTTAGTAGGTAGCTAGGTCTAATACCAAGGGTGAAAAAAAGAATGCTTTACTTGTATAAAATTTCAACTATTAAGTAAATAACTTATGTAGAATAACTTCTTTGATCTTTATTAGCCAGTTGGTGTAAATTATTCACATTTTTACTTCTCCCCCACTGCCCTACTGCCCTACTGCCCTACTGCCCTACTGCCCTACTGCCCTACTCCCTTACTGCCCTACTCCCCTACTCAAGAAAGTGTAGCAAACATTTATAAAATCGGTATAATCTTTTAGGAGAAACACTTAAATGAAATTTATTAGCCCCAAAACTGACTTTGCCTTTAAAAAAATCTTTGGTTCTATTCACAGTAAAAACATCCTGATTAGTTTTCTCAATGCTATAGTCTACAATAATCAAAATATTATTCAATCCCTAGACATAATTAATCCTTATAATCCTGGAGTTACTAACATTCTTAAGGATACTTATTTAGATGTTAAAGCAGTTTTAGATAATGGTTCTACAGTTATCATTGAAATGCAAGTCTTGAATGTAGAAGAGTTTGAAAAACGAGTAATCTATAACTTAGCTAAAGCCTATGGAAATCAATTAGATGTAGGAGAAAGTTACCTCATGTTGAAACCTTTTGTGGCTTTGACAATTACCGACTTTGTGTTATTTGAAAAAATAGATAAAATTATTACTAAATTTAGACTTAAAGAAGAAACAGAATTGTTTAATTATCAAGATGAATTAACATTAATGTTTGTAGAATTACCCAAATTTAACAAAGAATTATCAGAATTAGAAACTCTGAGTGAGAAATGGATATATTTTCTGACTTCAGCTCCCAATTTAGAAGTAGTACCATCTTCATTAGGAGAAGTATCAGAAATAGAAGCAGCATTAAATATAGCGAATAAGGCGAACTTAAACAATGAAGAATTAGAGGAATTAGAGAAACAGGAAAAGTTGATTAGAGACAGGAAAGGAGAAATTTCTCTAGCAAGAAGAGAAGGAATTGGAATTGGACGGGAAGAAGGAATTGGAATTGGACGAGAAGAAGGAATTGGAATTGGCATAGTGAAACAAATCTTACGTCAAATTCGCAGAAAGTTTGGAGAAATAACTCCAGAAGTTCAAACTAAAATAGAGCAATTATCTGTAGAAAAATTAGATATTTTAGGTGATGAAATTTTTGATTTAGCAACTATAGTAGATTTGGAAAACTGGTTAAATCAACAAGTAAAATAGCTACATGAGCTGAAAAAGTTCGACTTTGCTGGTTTTGGACTTTCTTAATCCTCCCAAATCAGCAGGCAAACTTCCATCTTCATTCCTCTGGCATCTCATTGAGCAGAGGTTTCCCAAAGAAGCGGAGGAATAATTGTTTCATCAACTAAGTCATAGAAAAATGTGGCTACAATCTGATATAAATATCGAACTGCATAAAATTCACTAATAAATCCAATTGCTTCAACTTTACCTGTAGCTTGAGGATAGTAAGGACTATATGAAAACCAAATACCATCACCATACCTCTGTACACACCCGATTAAAGCATCCAGGTCTTCTAAAAAGATATCCTTTTTAGGATAATCTAAGCCGATTTCATATTCTTGAGGTAGAGGAGGTACAGATTCATATCCAAAGTCGAGAAAGGCAGCACCCATAATTTGATGTAAATATCGAATGGCAAAGAATTCGTCTGAGAAACCAAATATTTCCGTACCATCTAAAAGTGATTTCTCATTGATATAATACGAACTATGTGCTAGCCAAGTGCCATCAGGACATTCTTGAATATAGCCGAGAATTCCTCGTGATTTGCTGAAGGAAACCCACTTTTGAGGCATAATTCTGACAATATCTCTCTTCTCTATCTTTTCAAAAATCTCTGGCTCTCGCCATATTTTTCCTTGGCTATCGTATACATAAACATTTATTTCAGATAGAGTAAATTTATATCTATCAAGGAATTTAAAAGAAAAGTTATGGTGTCGATCAATATCAAACAATGTCTGTACTCCTAAACCCATACAAATATATTTTCCTGGATTTAAATTAGCAATAACTAGAATAATATTGTTTTCTCATGCTTTACGGCTCATCCGTTATAGTACTGTGGCAAAGTATTTGCTGTTAGAATTACCTGCTAAACAGATTCATTGGTTTGATGTAGCGCTATAATCTCTCAATTTTTAGGTAGGGCTTGCCGATTAAATCTAAAGGCATTGACAGATAAGGTAAGTGCCTTTTTCGGTGGAAAAAAGTGCCTGGTTTTCAACTGGAAACCCTCAAAAACTTAACACAAAAGGCACGGGGATAGCAGAAAAATTACTCTAACAAATATATTCGATTATCTCCTAATTAATTCCTCGTTTCTCCTAACTACAGCAATGAGCGCTGGTATATTTACAAATTGCAGGATTTGCCCAATAGCTAAAAGTCTTATGTTATCGGCAATTTATTCCCTCTGTTGCCAGATGAGCTGTTGCCTGTTGCCTGCGCACAGCGCTATACTCTTTACTCCCCCACTCCCCTACTCCCCTACTCCCCCACTCCTTAAAAAGACTTTTGAGCGCAAACCTCAAATAATTCCCCCCTTCTCAAAATAGTCAGGGAGGAAACTCAACCTCGGGAAAACTATCGACTCAAACGCTGATAAACTGTCGCCAAACCATCCACATCCCCAACATTACCAGGAAATAAAACAACAGGTAACTCAGGAAATTGAGGATGCTCTGCGGGAGTGCGCACCATCGAACAACCAGCCAACACCTGACCTAATAATCTAGCAGTAGTTAAAGCCAAACCTTTACTCAGAGTATCATTAGAAGTAATCCCACCTTTACTAATCAAAAACCCAATATCCTCCGGCAAACCCCGAACAATATCCATCAATAACTCGGAGACTGCTACACCAAACTCCAAACGCACCTGCACATTTTCAAAAGTCAACTCTTCACGGCTGGTATAAACTACAGGTGTTTTCCCTTCTGCATGAACAGTATGAACTTTTTCGAGTACATTTTTGAGTAAACTTGCTCTCTTTTCCTCAGACTCTTCAACTAAATGAGACACATTGACTTCTACACCCACTACATCAGACTCTTGTAATAACCTTTCCAACTGTTGGGTAGATTTTTTAACATGAGAACCCACAATAATTACACCTGGTTTCCCACTCCTGACATACTGCCTCATCTCCTCAGCAGCTATAGGTTGATTTCCCAAAGCAGCTAAAGAAGTTAAAATACTTGCAGCACTCCGCAATAGAAACTTTTTACCTTGACTAGCTGCTGCTAACAAATCATTAGCAAACTTGTCTAAGTCAGCTTGAGTTTCACCATCGACAACTCCACATTGGTTGCCAGTCATTTTCATCAAACGTTCTAAACTACCAGAGCGAATATCATCAAGTGTAAATTTTTCTACAGTTTCAGCTTTGATTTTACCTTTGGTTTTTTCTTCCACATAATCAGGTAAATAACTATAGGTGTAGCCAAATACCGAATCTTTAGCAAACTCTGTTTCGTGAACTGGCGTTTCTACACCATTAACCATTAAATAGTGGATGCTGTTGCGGGTGACTCTTCCACCTTCAAAAAATGCTGGAACTAGGAAATGAGCGTCAAATGGACCAAGTTCGGCTGCTATGACATCTGTTTCTATGGGATAATGACCTCGTAGGGTAGAGTCAGAACGACTAACAACTAAAAAATCTTGGATATTTAATTGAGCGATCGCTTCAGTCAAGTTATGTGTTACTTCTCGTGTCACATTAGCTGCTTGCTCTGGAGTCAGGGCACGAGTATTGGAGAGAATAAAAAATATAGGAGATTCATCAAGTAATCCTAATTTGAGGGTTTCTATATCCCATTTAGTCAGAAGTAGACAACTATGAACAGTTTGGGAACCCGTGGGGTCATCATCTAGGACAATAATTTTTGGTTGGCTGGTAGTCATGTTTTTTTGCTCATTATCTATATAAGTCTATACCGAGATTCTCAAAAAAGTTTTTCTCAGTTTTCACAACTATATCCATAGATATGTTTTTATTGTATTAACCGATATTATTTTGCTAACAATTGTTAACAATACATAGTAGAAATTTCTACTTAGGGAGTATCTCCCAATTTGGTAGAAAAATGTTCTACCACGCTTTTGAGCAAAATGCCACACGTTTACATCGCGGTCAAGATGAAAACCATTATTACCAGTAATATCATGTCTGCTTGAATACTTATATTTTAGTTAAACGAAGGCAGAAGGGTTTCTTACCATTGTGACTCAATTCTATACACAAATGATGCTACCGAACATGATATAATAGATTTTTTACCG
>NZ_CEZPJD010000153.1:0-12767 GCF_983059655.1 Okeania sp. | reverse complement strand
GATCGAAGGAGAGCGATCGCGAGTTTGGGACCAAGCAGAAAACAGGATGCACGCTCAAAAAGCTTTATTAGTAAGTCTTTTGGGTAGTGATTAGAGTTTACCAACTAGCAAAGTAGTAGAAGAAAGAAAGAAGGAAGAGGGAAGAAAGAAGAAGGGGTAAATATTGAAAAAAAAGGGAAAACGATATAAATAACTATCTCAAATGAACTGAGGTAGCTATTTTTAAGCATATCCTATCAATATCTATCTTAAATACTAATTAGGGCTTGCTGATTAAATATCAAAGTATTTATAGGCAAAGGTTTTAGCATTTTTAGGTCTAAAAAAGTGCGTTTGTTTCAGTCTAAAATGCTCAAAAAGGAGCGCATTTTGGGAGAATTATGGCAGAACAATCAAGGTACTATTCTTCTGACTACTTCTTCTATAATTCCCATTCCTCCTGACTTCACCGATTCACCAATTCTGGCTCCTACCCTTACCAAAAAAAAAAATTCAGCAAACCTTAATTATTAATTATTAATTATTAATTATTATTCCCTTTTCCCTAGATCGAGATAGAAATAAGCAGCTTTATCTTGATGGTTTAAATTAATAATTTCCTGAAATATTTGAGTAGCTTCCTCTATTTGTTGAGAGTAGTACTTGATAACTCCTGCTTCAAATAATGTTTTAGTTTGTTTTTTAAGTTCGATTATTTCTGGGGGGTCTGCATCAAAAAATTCAAACAAAGATACAACATCTTTTTTTCCTTTGACTTTAACTTTACCAAGAAATCTGTAGTTATATTTTGTATAATCTTTAAGCTCAATAAATGTCTTTTGACTAATAATTAAAGAAGCACCATATACCTTAGTTAAATCTTGCAGGCGAGAAGCTAAATTGACAGCATCGCTAATGACAGTAGTATCCATCCTGTTTGTACCACCCACTGTTCCTAACATTAAAGAACCTGTATTAATTCCGATACCAATAGTAATAGGTGATTTCTGATATTTATTACGAATAATATTGTATTGATTAAGTTCTGAAAGCATCCCTATAGCAGCTTGGACAGCATCATCAGGACACCGACCAAATAATGCCATAATAGCATCACCAATATATTTATCAATAAAACCATAATTAGCAGTAATGAATGGTTCCATACGAGAAAGATAATTATTAATAAATTTAAAATTTTCTGCTAAAGTCATGCTTTCTGAAAGAGTAGTAAAAGCACGAATATCAGAAAATAAAATTGACATTTTTTTTTGTACAGATTCTCCCAAGGAAACATCTACAATACTTTCATGGCCTAAAAACCGGAAAAACTGTTTAGGAACAAAGCGACTATAGCTTTGATTAAGTTTAGATAACTCAATATTTTTCAGTTCTAATTGTTGGGTAAATTTAATTCTTTCTACTTCTGCTTTTTTTCTTTCTGTAATTTCTTGAAAAGTGGCGATCGCATAGATTAGTTGACCAGTATCATCAAAAATTGGACTTGCTGATACTTCTACAGGTATGATTTTTTCTCCTTGACGAATTTCCATATTATCAACTGTAGAATTTTCCCCTTTCAAGGCTTTGAAAATTGGCTGTTGTTCAATAGGATAAAATTGTTCTGTTCCGGCTAAGTAAATATGATAAATTTCAGGAATTTGCTCTGGAGTAGTTTCAGCTACTATCCCTTTACCAAAAATATTTTTTGCAGCTTGATTAATATAGAAAGGTGTACCATCAGCATCAATTACAAAGACTCCTACTGGCAAAGTCTCTAAAAATTTTTCTAGTCTTTTTTCACTATCATATAACTGTTGAGCTGCTTCTATTAATTTTTCCTGTTCGAGTGCATCTTTTAACTGTTGAACATAATTTATGGTTTTGTTAATTGTAATTTCTAAATCATCTAAATTGATGGGTTTAGTTAAAAAATCAAATGCTCCTAGATTCATTGCTTTTCTCACAAGAGTCAGATCGCTAGAAGCAGAAATAATTACTGTTTTCAGTGTAGGATGGCGAATATCAGCAAGGGTAGATAGTAGAGTAATACCATCCATTTCTGGCATGGTAATATCAGTTAATATAATATCTATATCTGGTTCAGATTGTAACTTTTCTAGAGCTTTTAAACCGTTAGAAGCAAAAATAAATTGGAGGTCTTTTTTCCTAATTCTTTTTCTAAATTTTTGGTTTATGATCAGTTTAAAGGATTCTTCATCATCCACAACCAGTATTTTTGCTGGCATAACTTCATTTAAGTTAGAATTATCTTTTCTTTTGCGGGTTTAATACCCTATCGTCAACGGGGGGTGCTTAAAATTGTTTGGGGTTTGTAGACGCGAAGTTGCGTGTTGAAGACCATCTATAAGCAATTTTCCCTTCTGCCTTCTGCCTTCTTCAATGTATTACCAATATAGTCAAAAAACTAAGTGGGGTATACTAAACTTTACCATATTTTAGCTGCTGCAATTAAATTAGTGGCTTGGCAACTGTTAACAGGTCTAGAAAAAAAATATCCTTGTCCATATTTACACTTGAGTTTTCTTAGTAAAGACAGTTGAGTAGCTGTTTCTACACCTTCAGCAATGACATCTATTTCTAAACTTTTTGCCATACTAATAATTGCTTTAGTAATCTCTAAGTTCTCTGGTTCAGAATCCATTCTCATCACAAAAGAACGGTCAATTTTTAAAGTATCAATGGGAAAATTTCGTAGGCGACTTAATGAAGAATAACCAGTACCAAAATCGTCAATATTTAACTGTATATTCATCCCTTTTAACTTGGATAATATTTCCATAACAATTTTCTCATTTTCCATAATTGTAGTTTCAGTAATTTCTAATCTGAGGCTATGATAATCTAAAAAAGTACAACATAATATTTCATCAATTTGTTCTACCAGTTGAGTTTGAGAAAATTGTTTACCAGAAAGATTAACACTAATAGTTAAAGATTGAAGAGGGAATTGTTTTTGCCAATCATAAGTTTGTTTACAAGCTTGTTTGAGCGTCCACCAACCAATGGGTACTATTAATCCTGTTTCTTCTGCAATAGGAATAAACTCATTTGGAGAAATTATTCCTCGCTGGGGGTGTTTCCATCTTAGTAATGCTTCAAAGCCACACAGTAAACCTGTTTCTAACAAAATAATTGGTTGATAATATAACTCTAATTCATTCAATTTTAAAGCTTGTCGAAGGTCCATCTCTAATTTAAGTTGTGCTAAATTATCGGCATACATTGATGGATTAAATACTTCCTGACGAGCTTTTCCTAGAGTTTTAGCATGATACATGGCTGTATCTGCATCTCTGAGAATATCTGTAGGATTTTGATAATCTTGATTGGGAAAAGCAATACCAATACTTGCACTTGTATAAACTTCTTGATTGTTTATTTTAAATGATAGTTGTAGCAATTTTTGAATTCTTTGAGCTATATTTTTAACATTATCTTCAGACTGAATGTATTCTAATAATATAGCAAATTCATCTCCTCCCATTCTCGCTACAGTATCATTATAATGCAGTTCTTTTGTGAGTCTATTTGCCACTTCAATAATTAATTGGTCTCCAGCTAAATGCCCTAAGCTATCATTAACTACTTTAAATCTATCTAAATCTATAAAAATAACGGCAAATTGATATTGATGATATCTCTTGTATCTAGAAAAAGCATGAGATAATCTATCCATAAACAATGCCCTATTGGGTAATTGAGTTAGGGAATCATGAAAAGCATCATAGATTAATTTTTCTTCTGCTATTTTTCTTTCTGTAATATTATGACAATTAACTATAATACCTGTTATATTATCATCCAAAATCAAGTTAGTGAATACGGCTTCAAATATTTGTAAATCTTGTCGTTCATTGATGATTTTTAGTTCATTGACATACTGTTTTTCTGCTGGTTTTTCAACTGTTTTTTGCAAAATATGTTTGATTAATTGACGATCGTTAGCATGAATAATATTGAAAATTGATATATTCAAGTTTTTATGATTAAAATCATCTAAAAATCTTTGGGCTGATGGACTAGAATAAATCATTTTTCCATCAGGATTTAAAATCATAATTAGATCTACAGAATTTTCAATTAATGCTCTAAATCTTTTTTCACTTTTACGCAATGCCTGTTGTTTTAATAACTCTTCATGAGCTTTTTCTGTTAATTTTTTTTGCTTTAGTGCTTCTTTCTCCTGTTGCACAGCTTTGAGTGTTTTATTAAGAGTAATTTCTAAATCATGTAAATCTAGAGGTTTAGTTAAAAAATCAAAAGCCCCTAGATTCATAGCTGTTCTAATAGTTTTCAAATCCCCATAAGCAGAAATAATGACTGTTTTAATTGTTTTATTTGGCTTTTCTGATAGCTTTGCCAATAGTGTTATTCCATCCATTTTCGGCATATTAATATCAGTAAACATTAGATCTATACCAGTTTCATTTTCAATAGCTTCTAGAGCTTCTACTCCATTATAAACAAACACAAATTCAAATGTTTTTTGGATAATTTGCTTCCGGAATTTTTGGCAAATTAATGATTTTAAATCTGGTTCATCATCAACTACAAGTATTTTTGATAACATGATTTTTATGCTTGATTTTTTGTATTATAATGCCAGTATTTTTTGTTTGATTTTTTCAAAATCAATTGGTTTAATTAGATAATCATCTGTACCATATTTTTGGGCAATTTTGTAGTGTTCATCATAGCCGTGGGCAGTCAACATAAAAACTTTGATTTTATTGTATTTTTCTTTGATTTTTTTGAGCATTTCTAAGCCATTTATTATAGGCAAATTAATATCAGATATAATTAAATCTATGGGATCACTTTCTTGACAATCTAGGTATGAAAGTGTTTCAACTGCTGAGATAAAAAAAATAAATTTGAGAGAACCAGATCTAATTTCTTTTCTAAATTTTTTACTGAATAAATACTCCATATCTGGCTCATTATCTACAATTATTATTCTTTTCATTTAACTAATTTTAATAAAGTGATAGTATTATCTACAGAGTAAGCTCATTATTTTGTAAATTATTACTTGTGTAGATCCTTTCTGACAATGATACCATAGGTGAGTTAAGATTTTTAGAGTATTTTCATTATAAATATGTATAAACAAAGGTTGAACACCAAATTAATATAAAGTTGCATAGGATAATATTTTAATCAGAGTTTACTGTAGCTCGAGACAGAGAAGCTAATAAATTTCATAATTCTATACAGCCTCATATAAAATTGCTATAAAGTCAATTCAGTTATAAGTGCCTTCTTCAATTTCAGAAACCCTAATACATTTAACCTTCAACTAATATTGCTTTACAATTCCATTTTTTTTCCTTTTTTTTGCCATGGTTGAGGTCATTTCAGTTATCAGTTAGCCTTCTCCGGAGGAACTGCGTTCACAGCACCCCTGCAATAAGGAGGCTTGAATTCTCTTTTCTCTTAGTCAATTAAAGATGGCGAGGTTTCCTCACCATCTCTAGACCGCTTTTTATCCCCCTTAAAAAGCTATGCTTTAGACCATAATTTCTCGGTAAATATTGTATTATATAATTAAGTCATGTTTTCCCAAATATTCCATTGGCCAAATATAGTATTTCTACTTAGTGAAAACTGTTTTATTGTAGTCCTAATTGGATAATTTTGATCGCTTAATTGAATACCCAAAAGCTTGTTCAATAATTGATAATTGATAATTACCTTTTCCTAAAAGGAAGAGGATTGAATAAAAGGAAAATTTTTTCTTCTCTTGGTAGATTGGATATGGCAAAGTTTCCTTGCCATCTTACCCTATGGGAAGCTACGCTTTTTCCTACGGAATGCTCCACAAATATGGCTGCGACAGCCGTTAACGTAGTTATGCGCTAGCAAAACGACCACTTTTTTCTCCTTTAAAGGAGAGGCTTTAAAGCTTTATTATTCGGCAAATAACTTAGTTATATTTGTTTTTTTCTTCAATTCTATTTAACAGTTTTTCTATTGCAAATTCTAGTGCCACTATGCAGAAGTAAAAAGTCAAAAGATTGATTTGTAATTTTATCAAATATACAATTAACGTAAGTATTCAGCCGTCAGCTATCAGCTATCAGCTATTATTTTTAGTTTAGGATAAAAGCTTTTATTAATTGTCTTACTGCAAAAGTTGGCTCCTTTGCCTTTAATATCTAAATTAATTTAAAAACTGTCCTATATGAGAGACTCTTGTTGCTGTTTGCGCAGCATTCCGCAGGAAAAGCTGACAGCTAATAGCTGAATGCTTACCAATTAACTTTACAGAAAAATTGTGGTTTAAAGCTTCCATTTTAAGGGAATAAAAAGAAAAACTTTCCTTTTCGTCAATCCTCCCCTTTAAAAGAAGAGGTAATAATTAATTATGAATTGTTGAATTACCTACTTACTAAGAAGCTTGACAGAGAAAAATCCTAATATAGCGTTTCCCAAAGTCGTTAGGTACAGTTATCTTTTTGTTTTTTTATTCCCTATTCTCTGTTCCCTCAAACCTAAAATTTTGTACCTCATAAGTGTGAGAATTGCGATACTTTGCTAACTTTGCCTAAAAAAATTATATCTAAATAATATAATACCAAGCGTGAAAAAAGAATATTACGAATAGTTTGGTCAACAAAAATGGTTAAAGTCAGATGTATATTTAGCACTTGGAGAATTATTTCAGGGTCAAAAATTATAATAACAGCTCAATCTAGCTGACTACTGACTATTGACTACTAGAAACAGTTCCAGTATTTGTAGCAAACATTTATCACGCTTGGTATAAACAGTAAATTGAGCCATAAAGATCCATGATATTCTTAAGCTTGAAACTATATGCTCAAAAAAAAGGTAAGCAGGAAGCTAGCTGATAGCTGACAGCTGAATGCTTAAAAAAAACAGTCACATACAGAGATTCCTAATTAAACACAAATTTATGCAACTAATTGATTGGCTGATTGTTTTAATATACCTCATCTTAACAATGTGGATGGGACTATATCTTTCTCGCAAAGGCTCAAAAAGTTTAGCAGACTTCTTTGTTTCTGGGCGATCGCTTCCTTGGTGGTTAGCTGGCACAAGTATGGCAGCGACAACTTTCTCTATAGATACTCCTCTCTACATTACTGGAGTTGTAGCTAACCGAGGAATTGCCGGTAATTGGGAATGGTGGATTTTTGGTATTTCCCATGTAATAATGATCTATATTTTTGCCAGAATGTGGCGACGTTCCGAAGTTATTACTGATGCGGAATTAACTGAACTTCGTTACGGTGGAAATATGGCTGCTATTCTCCGGGGAGTTAAAGCTTTTATATTTGCTATTCCAATGAATTGTATTGCCATTGGTTATGCTATGTTGGCTATGGTTAAAGTTGTCGAAGCATTAGAAATTTGGCAGAATTTAGGCATTGATGCTAGTGAAAATAATCTCAAATTACTAAGCGTTATTGGTGTCAGTATTTTTGTCTTAATTTATGCTGGTTTATCCGGTTTATGGGGAGTAGTTGCCACAGATTTTTTCCAATTTTTCTTAGCACTATTTGGAGCAATAATTGTCGCTTTTTTTGCTGTTAATAGTGTGGGTGGTATCCAAGAATTAATTACAAAAGTACCCGAAGTAATGCCAGATAAAGATATTTTATCCCTTTCACCTTTAACTATTGGTAAAAATGGCGATGCTTTGATTAGTTTTAGTAAAACAGCAGGCATAACTGCCAGTACATTTTTTGCTTATATTGCACTTCAATGGTGGTCTTGGCGACGAAGTGATGGAGGTGGAGAATTTGTACAAAGATTTGCCGCAGCTAAAGATGAAACAGAAGCAGAAAAAGCAGCCTGGTTATTTAATATCATGCACTATGTTATTAGAACTTGGCCTTGGATTTTAGTAGCTCTAGCATCCATTGTAATTTACCCTAATTTAGAAGACCGAGAATTGGGTTATCCCAAATTAATGATTGACTTTCTTTCTCCAGGAATTTTAGGTGTAGTTGTTGCCTCTTTAGTCGCCGCATTTATGAGTACAGTTTCTACCTCAATTAACTGGGGAGCTTCTTTTATTACTAACGATCTATATAGAAGATTTATTAAACCCGATGCGACTCAACCACAATTAGTTTTAGTAGGGCGACTTTCCTCTCTATTAGTAACAGTTTTAGGAGGAATTGCAGCATTTTTAGCAACAGATGTAGCCACAGTATTTAGATTAGTAATAGCCATCGGAACAGGTTCAGGATTAGTATTAATTTTACGTTGGTTTTGGTGTCGAGTGAATGCAGCAGCAGAATTAACAGCTATTGTCGCTAGTTTCTTTGTAGGGATGACAACAAGTTTAGTTCCTGCTTTGAAAATTGAAGACTTTGGTTTACGAATTATGTTTATTACTACCACCGTAACATTACTCTGGGTAACAGCAATGTTTCTCACCCCACGAGAGTCTGATGCAACTTTAGAGGGATTTTATCGACGAACACTTCCCGGTGGCCCTGGTTGGAAACTGCAAAGGATGAAAACAGGTTTATCTCCAGCACAGGATTTAAGTAAAGATTTACAAAAAGTACTGGCATCTATACTATTATTATTTGGAGCACTCTTGGCAACTGGTGGCTTTCTGTTGCTCAAGCCAAACATTGGCTGGATATTCCTAATTATTGGAGTTTTCGGTTGGTTTTGGTTGCGACAGCTCAATAAATCAAAAATTTTGCCCATGCCAAGACCAGGATTAGATGATGATGATTTTATCTAGTCAGGAGTCAGGAGTCATTTCAGTTATCAGTTATCAGTTATCAGTTATCAGTACCTCTACCTGAAGTATTGGGATTGAAATATTGAACTTGATTTTTTTTCATCCCCTTAAAAGGGGCAGGAGACCTTATTTTTTGGTCAGGAGTCAGGAATCAGGAGGGAAGACTGCCTACTGCCTAATCCCTCTTACAGAAATTACAGCGCCAGGTATATGAAGTACAGAGATTAACAATTAAATGAATGCAAGTGCGGGCATCTTGCCCGCGACGGATGTACCTCATTAAAGTGGAATCTTCTGTATCAAAGCCCCCGTGCATCCCCCAAAATTGGGGGACTTTTACCAGCTAATGGATTCTTGTTCCCCCCAGAATTGGGGGGTTAGGGGGGCAAAATGCTGTATCAATTCTTTTCCCCTACTGCCGTACAAGCGATTCACGAATCGCCCCTACCCCCTACTCCTCTATTTAATTAATACAAAAACCATGCAAATTTTTCGTCAATATATTGCTCCATTCATAGTTGTAGTCATATTTTTAATCGCTATGGTAGCAGTCAGCGCTCGTATCTTTTTACCAGGAGATCTAGCAGCACCAGCTCCCACAGAGGAATTAAGTTCTCCTCAAGAAGAAGCAATGCTATCCATGCCCAATGTTCATTTCTGGTAATGTTCAGTGGTTAGCAAGTTAATTCCAAATTACCAACTTCGTAAGGGTTCGGGTATAGATAGGGCAATGCTGGTTAAATTTATGCATCGGACTTATCAAGAACTTTTTCCAGAGCAAAATTTTAGCCATCTTGCCAAAACAGTCGATCGCTACTTGTCAACTCAAACTCCTATTTGGTGGGTTGAGGTAATGGATAAACCAGCAACTTCACCAATAGGTTGTCTGTGGTTGGGGAATGCCATAGACCAGGTAGAGGGCGATCGCGTAACTCATATATTTCTGCTGTATGTGTCCCCACCCCATCGGCGACTTGGTATCGGTTCAGCTTTAGTTACCCATGCAGAAAATTGGGCAAAAGCTAGGGGCGATCGGCAAATTGGTTTGCAAGTATTTGTCTCTAACCAACCCGCTCTTAATCTTTACCACAAGTTAGGTTTTCAGTCTGAGTCTATGTTGATGGTAAAATCTTTAAGAATTTAGAATTTAGAATTCTATCATGTCCGTTGGTATCGTTAAGAATGTAGAATGTAGAATTCCGTTGGTATCGTTAAGAATGTAGAATGTAGAATTTAGAATTTAGAATTCTATCATGTCCGTTGGGGCGCGTTTGTGTATAAAAGTTGGGGAAATATCTACCGTCATATTGCGAAGCAAACTGCTGTTTGCTGGCGCATAGCTCCGAATTGCCCCCCTACTTCTTCCTTCTTCCTTACCGAAAAATTCTGGTCTAAAGCCTCCCCTTTTAAGGGGATGAAAAAAAATCGATTCAGTATTTTCAAGCCTCCGACTTTAGTCGGAGGTTCACTGATAACTGATAACTGATAACTGATAACTGATAACCTTCTCTATACAATACCGATGCTACCGGACATGATATGAACCACATTCCTTGTAAGGACTTTCTATGGAACGCCCCTACTTTGGTCTACCCAAATGAAAACTTTTGTATAGCGCTGCGCGCAGGCAACAGGCAATAGGCAACAGGCAACAGGGGGAATAAAAAGCTTATCATATAAGACTTTTAGCTATTGGACACTTCCTGCAATTTGTAAATATGCCAGCGCACATTGCTATAGTTCTGATTAAAACTATTTTTTGACCAACAGGACTTACGCAGAAACCGGGTTTACGAACTAAGAATTTATGAAATTCTTACTTTTGATTTTTGACTTTTGAATTTAATTGTGACTTTTGAATTTTGAGTTGAATTCTTACTTTTGACTTCTGACTTTTGACTTTTGAATTTAATAATGAGGTATCACTAAATGACTCAAATTGAACACAAAAACCGCCCGTCTCTCATCAAAATGGCCACCTTATTGGTCTCTTTATATCGCCAAGTGCATTTTTTTCCAGACAAAACCTACGAATATAACTATAGTTATCTACCACCCTTGGCAATGACCAATGTCCCAGAATTATTAGGACTCCCCATTTTACCACAGGGAGCTTTTCCGAATATCATCTGGATATTTAAGGTTCTATATTACCTGATTATAATTGTTATTAATAACTATCTTTATAAGCGGGAAAATTATTTGAATCAATTCCAGAACGATTGGGCTGAACTCAGTCGAGATATAGAATATCTGGACAGTGATATTAGTCAACCGAAAACTCAAGAAAATCTTCAAGCTTTAGTTGAAAAATTAGAAGCAAGTTTACAAAAAACTTTCCCTACTTTGAAGGAAAAGCGAAGCAAATCTGAGGGAGTTGTGCAAGAATCTTTGCAAAAATTTGATAGTACAATTACTCAACTATTTGGAATTAGGCAACGGGAAAAATCAATTGCTTTTGATGAGAAGTCTATTATTGAACGTCTAGAAAATATTGTGAAGTTCGTTGCGAAAATAGATGAGGAAATAGATGAGGAAAAAAATACAGAGACATCAGAATCTCTCACTCTTGATGACTACAATAAGTTGTACCAGATTATCAAAAAACCTGCTATTTCCGATCGCTTTACCGAAGACCTGATTTTTGCCTATTTACAAGTTGCTGGACCAAACCCTCTTGTTTTAGAGCAATTTACTCAAATGGATTCTCGTTTACCGATTACTCCAGAAAAGTATACAGCGATCGCAGCCAAATTTGGAGTCACAGATTCTTTATCTAATGCTTTAGCAGAAGGGCGGCTTTATGCTTCTGATTATAAATTACTAGATGGTTTACCCAATGGCAATTTCATCAACGACAATCTTACCCAACAAAAGTATATCTCCGCTCCCATTGCCTTGTTTGCTGTTCCTCCACAGGGGTCTTCTTCTCGTTCCTTATTTCCAGTAGCTATTAGCTATCAAAAGACTACCATTAGTAAAGACTGGGTGTTGTTTACACCGCTAGATGTTGATAGTCAGCAGGAACCTTGGATGACTGCCAAAAATATTGTGCAAATGGCAGATTCTAATTATCACGAATTGATTTCCCATTTAGGTCGAACTCATTTAGTCGTTGAACCTTTTATTGTTCCGACCTACAATAATTTGCCAGAAAATCATCCTTTGAGAGATTTGCTGATTCCCCATTTCGAGGGAACTGTTTTGATTAATTATGGTGCCCACGCTATTTTAATTGCTCCTGGAGGAACAATTGATTCAATCTTAGCTAGCACTATCGGAGCAGATCAATCTATTACTGGGAAAGGAACCCAGAGTTATTTATTTAACTTTAATGCCATTGATTTTCCTGAAACTTTAGTCAATCGCGGAGTGAATAATTCTGAGACTTTACCTATTTATCCCTATCGAGATGACGGCAAATTAATTTGGGATGCTATTCATTCCTGGGTTAATGATTATATGTCTATTTACTATGCTGACGATGCGGCTATTGTGGCAGATCAAGACTTACAAAATTGGGGAGCTACCTTAGCTTCTTTAGACGGAGGACGAGTACAAAATTTTGGAGAAGATAGTCAGGGACAAATTAAAACCCGAGATTATTTAGTTAAAGCAGTCTCTACGATTATTTTTACTGGCAGTGCGCAACACGCGGCAGTTAATTTTCCCCAAAAAACTTATATGATGTATGTTCCCGCATTTCCTTTAGCTCGTTATCTGATGCCACCTACTAGCATTGAAGATTGTGAAAGTTTTATACAGGGACTACCGTCGTTAAGTCAAGCTCAAAGTCAGATTGATATCCTCTACCTACTTGGTTCAGTTCACTATACGCAACTGGGTAAGTATCGTGCATCTGCTTTCCCAGAAAATGAGCAATTACAAGCGGCTTGGAAAAAATTTCAAGAAAATTTGAATGCAGCAACGACTATTATTAATGAAAGGAATCAAAGTCCTGAGCGTTTGATGCCTTATGAGTTTTTGCTCCCAGAGAATATTCCTCAAAGTATCAATATTTAGGGTTTGCTTT